>JAAZAD010000114.1 GCA_012514505.1 Rhodococcus sp. (in: high G+C Gram-positive bacteria)
CAGAACGAGTCCAAGCCCTCCTACCTGCAGCGCGGGGTGATCGCCCGGGGCCTCGGCCGCTCCTACGGCGACCCCGCACAGAACGCAGGTGGACTGGTCGTCGACATGACTGCGCTCAATCGCATTCATCGGATCGACCGCGACAGCCACCTCGTCGAGGTGGACGGCGGAGTCAGCCTCGACCAGCTGATGAAGGCCGCCCTGCCGTTCGGCCTGTGGGTTCCGGTACTGCCGGGCACCCGCCAGGTCACCGTGGGCGGCGCCATCGCCTCCGACATCCACGGCAAGAACCATCACAGCGAGGGCAGCTTCGGCAACCACGTCCGGTCGATGGATCTGCTCACCGCAGACGGCCAGGTTCGCACCCTCACACCGCAGGGCGAGAACTCCGACATCTTCTGGGCAACGGTCGGCGGTAACGGCCTGACCGGCATCATCGTGCGGGTCGTGATCGAGATGATCCCCACCGAAACCGCCTACTTCATCAACGACGGCATCCAGACGAACAGCCTGGAAGAAACCGTCGCGGCTCACCAGGACGGCACCGAGGACAACTACACGTACTCGAGCGCCTGGTTCGACATCGTGAGCGCGCCCCCGAAGCTCGGCCGCGCGGCCATCACCCGCGGCTCGCTCGCCACGTTCGACCAGCTTCCGAAGAAGCTGCAGAAGGACCCGCTCAAGTTCGACGCTCCGCAGCTCATGACCGTTCCGGACGTCTTCCCGAACGGCCTGATGAACAAGCTCTCGGCCAGCGCGATCGGCGAGCTGTACTGGCGCAGGGGCAAGGACTACACCGGCAAGGTCCAGAACCTGACGCAGTTCTATCACCCGCTCGACCTGCTCGGCGAGTGGAACCGGGCCTACGGCTCCAAGGGCTTCCTGCAGTACCAGTTCCTGGTTCCCACCGATGCGCTCGAAGAGTTCAAGAAGATCATTCGGTTCATCCAGGGCTCCGGGCACTACTCCGCGCTCAACGTGTTCAAGCTCTTCGGTCCCGGCAACGAGGCGCCCCTGAGCTTCCCGATGGCCGGGTGGAACGTCGCGATGGACTTCCCGATCAAGGACGGCCTGAACGACATGGTCACCGAACTCGACAAGCGTGTCCTGGAGTTCGGCGGCCGGCTCTACACGGCCAAGGATTCCCGCACCACCGCGGAGAACTTCCACGCGATGTACCCCCGGATCGACGAATGGATCAAGGTTCGCCGCTCCGTAGACCCCACAGGCGTCTTCGCCTCCGATATGGCCAGAAGGTTGGAATTGTTGTGACGATCGACGCAGTCGGTAACCCCAAGACGATCCTCGTACTCGGCGGAACCAGCGAGATCGGTCTCGCGATCACCGAGGTGTACCTGACCCGTTCGCCCGCACGAGTCGTCCTCGCCGCGCTCCCCGGCGACCCGGGCCGTGACGGCGCAGTGGCGCAGCTCAAGGCCAAGGGCGCGACCGAGGTCGATCTCGTCGACTTCGACGCGCTCGACACCGAATCCCACCCCAAGGTCATCGACGAAGCATGGTCACTGGCTGGGAAGGGTCGCTCCGCAGGCTCCGCTCCCGGCGACGTCGACGTCGCCATCGTCGCCTTCGCTCTGGACAGCGACTCCGAAGAGCTCTGGCAGAACCAGAGCAAGGCCGTTCTCACCGCGCAGGTCAACTACACCGCAGCGGTGTCCGTCGGTGTGCTCGTCGGCGAGAAGATGAAGGCACAGGGCTCCGGGCGCATCATCGCGATGTCCTCGGTCGCCGGTGAGCGCGTCAAGCGCGCCAACTTCGTCTACGGCTCCACCAAGGCCGGCCTCGACGGCTTCTACCTCGGCCTCGGCGAGGCACTCGCCCCGTTCGGCCCGCGCGTGACCGTTGTTCGCCCGGGCATGGTGCGCACCCAGTTCAGCGCGCACGTGAAGGAAGCTCCCCTCACCGTGAACAAGGAAGACGTGGCAGCCCAGGCGGTCGCGGCCGCCGACAAGGGCAAGGAGATCGTCTGGACTCCCGGTCTGTGGCGATTCGTCATGATGGGCCTGCGACACGTGCCGCGCCCGGTTTTCCGGAAGCTGCCCATCTAGGCTTCCATTCGTGACGATTGCAGAAGTAGCCCCGGTCAGGCGATCACTGTCGACGGCGGCTGAGACGGTGTCGGCGGCAGTCGTCGCGGCCGTGGTCGCGGCCGTGGGCCTGTTCGCCATCGGGCGGGTCCAGTGGCCGGCGTTCAACTCGTCCAACGTCATCCAGTCGGTGACGACGGTCGGCCAAGTGGTGGCGATCGCCGGTATCGCCGTTTCGGTGATCCTGGTCCGCCGGAAGATTGCACGCCCCTTCGCGAAGGTGTTGTCCTGGGCAAGCCTGTCCGGGTTCGTCACGATCACACTGGGGTTGCCGCTCGGTGGGACCAAGCTGTATCTCCACGGAGTCTCCGTCGACCAGGAGTTCCGCACGGCGTACCTCACTCGCCTCACGGATTCCGCAGCGCTGCACGACATGACGTACGCGGACCTGCCGCCCTACTATCCGGCCGGCTGGTTCTGGATCGGCGGGCGCGTCGCCAACATCCTCGGCATGGACGGCTGGGAAGCGTTCAAGCCGTATGCGATCGGATCGCTGGCCGTCGCCGCCGTGATGGCGCTGGCGTTGTGGAGCAATCTGATCCGACAGGACTGGGCGATCGTCGTCGCCCTGGCCACCACGGCCACGGTCCTCGCCTACGCCTCCATCGAGGTGTACGGCGCGGTGATCGTGCTGCTCATGGCGCCGGCGCTCCTGATGGCGTGGGGCGCCCTGCACCGCCGGGGAACGACCGGGGGCGGTTGGGGCGCTGTGGTCGGCACCGGCCTGTTCCTCGGGCTCGCCGCCACGTTCTACACCCTGTACCTCGCGTACGCGGCGTTCGTCGTCGTCATCATGGCCGTGATCACGGCCGGTTTGGCAGTGCGGGAGCGCAAGACGTGGCGTGCGGCAGTACCGCCGTTGGTGCGGGTCGCCGTCATCGCGGTCATATCGGGTGCGCTCGCGCTGATCGTCTGGCTTCCGTTCCTCCTCGAATGGCTGAGCGGAACGCACGCCTCATCGGGGACTGCCTTGCACTACCTGCCCGAGGAAAGTGCGCAACTCCCCTTCCCGATGATCGACTTCTCCCTCGTCGGTGCGCTTTGTCTGCTCGGAACCGTGTGGCTGGTCAGCAGGGCCACCAGTTCGCGCCGCGCCCAAGCCTTGGGCATCGGCGTGGCAACGATCTACCTGTGGTTCCTGCTGTCCATGACGGCCGCCGTCGCGGGCACCACCTTGTTGGCCTTCCGACTCGAGCCCGTGCTGTTGACCCTGTTGGCCGCCGCCGGAACCTTCGGATTCATCGAGTTCTCCGGCTGGATCATCCGGGCCACCAGCGACAGCCCCAAGGTGAAGGGTTCGCTCCTGGCGATCGGTGTACTGGGTGGGCTGTCGTTCGTCCAGAACATTCCGCAGGTCCTGGCTTCGGACATCGCCATCGCCTACTCGGACACCGACGGCAACGGTGAACGCGCGGACATGCGCCCACCCGGAACCGCCTCGCACTTCGCCAACGTCGACGAACTGATCCAGGAGCAGCGCCCGGGCGAACGCCACGACACCGTGGTGCTGCCAACGGACACCGGCTTCCTCAGCTTCTACCCGTACTACGGATTCCAGGGGCACACCTCGCATTACGCGAACCCCCTGGCCGACTACGCGGGCAGATCCGCAGCCATTGCCGAGTGGAGCGAACTCGAGACGACCGACCAGCTGATCGCCGCGATGGAAGAGTCGCCGTGGCGGGCACCGGACGTATTCATCTTCCGGGAAGGTCCGGACGGCTACACCATGCGGCTCACCGAGGACGTTTACCCCAACGACCCGAACGTCCGCGTCTACACGGTCACCTTCCCGAAGGAACTGTTCGACGATCCACGGTTCACGATCGCCGAGACCGGGCCGTACGTGCTGGTCACCAGGAACCAGTAACCAGTAACCAGTAACCAGTAACCGCGCTCCCTACATCAACGGGCTGAGACGATCCGGGTCCCGCAGCCCCTCGGCGAACCCGCGTGCTGCCTCGAGGTCTTCTGTGTTCGGCCGACCCTTGCGGACACCGCCGACGATCTTGAGCGGCAGGAAGGTGTCGTATCCGTAGCAGGAGAAAGTGTCGACGACCTCGAAGCCCTTGTTCTCGAGCAGCGACACGAAGTTGCGCTGGTAACGCCGGAACGGCGGCTCAGGAAAGCCGCTCGTGTTGAAGACGAATGCCTTTGCACGCTGCCCCTCGGGTAGCGACGCGGCGAACTCGCGCAGCTCTCGATAGAAGTCCATATTGCGCACTCCCGAGCCGAAACCCACGCAGTCGTAGGCGGACAGCTCTCCCACGTCGATCTCTGACGGATCGACCACACGTGCACCCAGCACCTCGCCGATGACGTCGGCGACCTTCCTGGTGTTGCCGTGGGATACCGACTTACACACGATGATGCTCTTCATGCTGCGCTCCTGGGTTCTCGGAATCTTGTGACTTTACCCAACAGACGCTTGTTATCGACGCTAAACTATACCGACTGGTCGGCGTCAGGAGCGGTAATGCAGGATGCACAACCTTCCGACGACGAGTGCCTGATCGGAACGACTGTCGGGGTCAATCTCGTCCACATCGGTCTCGCCTGGGCAATAGCGGGTGTAGTCGCCATCTACGGCGGCCACTGGTTCGTTCTCGCACTGCCCGCATTGGTGGGCGTTCTATGGCTCGCCAGCCTGCCCATCACCCGATGGATGCAAGCACACAAGCCGAAGCTGTCGGCGCCGCCCGAGTTCACGACGACGCCGGATCACAGCGTCGGACAAGCTGTCTGAACTTCCATTACTGCGGATTACGAGAGTCGCTGCGGCACACCGTAAGTCACAATGGTATCGCCACTGGACGTGGTCGCCATCGCGTACGGCCTGATGGTCACGGGACCGATCGCACCGCTCACGTGCCCGTGCAATCCCGACAACCTCACACTGGCGATGGGCCCGTCGAACTCCTGGTTCTCGAGAATCGGCACCGTGGTGATGCCGCCCGGCTCGAGTTCCACGTCGAGTTCCTGCGACGGAATGATCGAACCACCGAGGACACCGAGAGTGCCCGCCTCGAGACCGAGCTCGAAATCCGGGACCAGGCCGAGGATGATCGCTTGCTCCGTCCCCACCTCCCAATCGAGGTTGGGCGTGTTGAGAACCACCAGCGCCCCGGCAAGGGCAATCGGGTATCCGATCTGATAGCCGACGGTGAGCCGAGTGTTCTCGAACTCCGCCGCGTCCGGTCCGGTGATGTTCACCGAGGCAACCCCGTCATGGAAGAACTCGACAGACAAGGGCGAGCCGTCCAGCGGAGGCACCGTCCGGATGTGCGTGTCCGCTTGCAGAACCTCGATCCGATTTCCACGGACATCGGTGATCGCGCTGGCATTGTCCACGCCCGCAGCGGCTGTGCCGTTTCCCATCACCATCGACAGTGCCGCGACAGCGGCTACCGCGCCGGTGCGCATGAAGTTTCTCGAGCCGAACCGTCCTGATACACCAACCACCATGGTTCCCCAGTTCTGAGTGTGTCGATGAAAGCGTCGAGTGTTCGTGACGCCCTCAGGCTAGACCTGCGGAGTCGAGGCCGTGACCGAATCGACCACATATGGACGTGGCCTACCATCGTTGTCTGTGCCGTCTGATGCCCCTGTGACCGTGACCGAGCGACAATCGGAAGCCCGCCGTGTCCGCCTGTCCCGGACGATAGCCATCGTCACGGGCCTGCTCGGGTTCGTTCTGGCACTCGCGACACCCTTCCTCCCGGTCAACCAGACGGCGGCATCGGTAAATTGGCCGCAGAGCCAGTCGATGGAAAGTGTGACGGCACCCCTCGTCTCCTACACGCCGACCGAACTCGATGTCACGATCCCCTGCGCCGCGCTGAGCCCCGATGTCGGCACCGTCGTCGCCACCCTGCCCGAGGGCGCGGACCGTCCCACGGCGGGACTGACGGCCGCCGTCGCCGGCGACACCTTCGAAGTACGGGTTCACAACCGCGTGCTCGCGTCGGGCACCCTCGCCGAGCTGCAGGGCTGCGAGTCGGTACACGTCACCTCCACATCCGAGCGAACCGCTGCCGAAATCATC
>JAAZAD010000115.1 GCA_012514505.1 Rhodococcus sp. (in: high G+C Gram-positive bacteria)
CTCGTCGAGTCCGAGCTTCTGTCGGATCTTCGACAGCACCAGCTTGTCGGCGAGACCATGCTGCAATTCGAGCGTCCTCGGGACGGGCTTGCCGTCGGACTGCAGCCGCGCACGCGTGCGGCCGACATCGATTGCCCACAACGCGAGCTTCTTCTTGACCGGGCTGGATTCCTCGGCGACTGTCTTGTCGATCGCGGCCTTGAGCTTGTACCAGACCTGCGGCACAGCGCCGAACAGCGTTGGGCGGACACTCGGCAACACCGCGATCGCCTGTTTGAGGTCGTCGAGTGTCGTGATCTGCATACCGCCATAGATGCTCGAGTAGTGCGAACCCCACCGGTTCGCGATGTGTGCATCCGGCAGATACGACACGATCCGGTCGGCGACACCGGTGGGCAGGAACGTGGTGGTCGCTTTCAATTCGGCGAGCAGATTCGCATGGGTCAGTTCGACACCCTTCGGGGGTCCTGTGGTGCCGGACGTGTAGATGAGAGTGAGCAGGTCCGACGGTTGCACGGCCTTCCACGCCGCCTCGAAGTCGAATTCTGCATCGGCGGCAGCCTCCAGATCGTCGAGCGACAGCGTTCCCTCGGGCTTTGCGTCGATGCACACCAGGTGCTCGACCTTCGTGGTGCCGATCGCTTCCGTCAATACTGGGACGAACTGCTCTTCGCAGATCATCACACGGTTGCCTGCATTACCGAGCACGTACGAGATCTGTTCGGCGGTGAGCGAATTGTAGATCGAGAAGGGGGTCGCGCCCAGATGGAATGCTGCAGTGTCGACGAGATGGAACTCCGGCCGGTTGGTGAGCATCAGGCCGACGGTGTCGCCGTGCCGAACGCCGAGCCCGGCGAGTCCGGCGGCGAGCCTCTCGACGCGGTCGGCGTATTGGCTCCATGTGTACCGGACAGAATCGTCCGGTGTGCGCAGCGCGACGCTGTCGGGGTACGCCGCGGCGGTGGACTGGAAAGCATGGCAGAGGGTGGACGGTGCACTGTCTCGAGTTGTCATGATCGCTCCAGGGAAGAATGGTGCGAAAAGTGTAAAGGGGACTGCACACGTTCGTGGGCGGATTGGTGTGAATGGCTGGGGCGCTACGGATCCACCCTCAGGGACGCTCGAACTTCTCCTCGCGTCCCAACTTGCGTAGCCGCACCCACTCACGCAAACCGGCCGGGTCACGGCGGGTCACCAGGAAGTACCAGCCGAACCGCACCCACTCCTGCGGCAGCAGTCGTCGCAGACCGGGTTGTGACAGCAGATAGCCGCGGTTGCGGTATGTGAAGAAGCGTTTGACGTCGTTGTCGGGGAACTGGGTGTGCATCCGTCCGCCGAGGATCGGCTTGAATTCGTCGGCGCCATCGGGGTGCAGGTAGGCCGTCTGCAGGCACGTCCCGAAAGGAAGCCCCGAACGTACCAGCCGTCGGTGGACCTCCACCTCGTCGCCGCGCACGAACAGCCGCAGGTCGGGGACGCCCACAGCGTCGATCGCATCCGCGGTGAACAATGCGCCGTTGAACAGCGACGCGATACCCGGCAGCAGGTCTTCGTCGCCGAGTTCATGACGCCACCGTCGCCACACCACTCCGCGGCGAAGGGGGAACGCCAGCCGGTCCGGCTCGGCGATGTCGCAGACGACAGGGGAGACTTCGGCCAGCCCGTTGCGCTCCGCGCAGTCGAGCAGCGTC
>JAAZAD010000116.1 GCA_012514505.1 Rhodococcus sp. (in: high G+C Gram-positive bacteria)
CCAGGGTCAGATCTCCTCCTGCAACTCTGCCGGGATCTGCGGCGGATCCGGCAGATCCTCCTACGGCGCATGATGCCGCAACAGGAGCGTCAACGCCGTGATGTGCGACAGCAGATCCCGGATCAACCGCACCGACAACTTGAACAGCTTCCGCTCCGCCTCGGGCTGCTGCTCGCGAACATCGACCCGATCACCGCGGTAACCGCGATGCCGATGGCGTTGATGTGCTCCGGGGTGATGGTCCCCATCACTGGCCCTTCGGGGGCTGGACGAGCCGCTGCACGAACGAGACGCCGGCCATGATCGCCGCCCCCAGCACAGTCCCTCCGACGACCCTCCATGACTCCCACGAGGTCGGGTCGAGTGCCCCGGTGCCGAGCGCCTGCGCCAAGGTGGTGAACACCGCGACGAGGACCGCGGCGATACCGCCCTGCAGCAGGGTTCGGGTGGCGCGGTCCTTCGCGTCGGCGCGGGCGGACGGCAGGTCGGATTCCCCGGTCGGGATCTGCTGGTTCTGTTCGGGGGTGCGGATCGCGATCTGCGGGATCCGAGAGACAGCGTCGGTGATGCGGCGTTGCGCTTCGCCGTGCAGTTCCTCGACCGCGCCACGCACCCGGGCTTCGATCTCGGACCCGGGTTGCGCCGCCGTGGCGACGACCCCGGTGGTCGGGTTCCAGCACGAACAGCGGGGCACCATCGACAGACCACCGCTACCGGCCACCCCGGGGGTATCCCCGTCGTTTCGTGCCGCTCCGGACGCCGCACCCCCGGCCGCGTGTACCCCAGGGTGTTACGTGCCGCGTATGAGCGACCCGCATCAGCAGCACACCGCGCCGCCGCAACAACACACGCGGTACGGTGCGATCGCCACACGCGGACACCTGACCAGCAACATCAAGGTACCTTTACACTATTGGGGCATAAAGATACCTTTACGTTCATGGATGGTGCGCAATCGATAGTCGTCGACTCAGCCCGCAAACACGGGGTGTCCGACGACGACATCCTGCACGCGTACCGCACCATCTTCCGGTACATCACCCCGTCCGACGAGGAGGACTTCACGATGGTCCTCGGCTACGCCCACTCCGGCATCATCCTCGAAGTCGGCTATGTCCTGGGACTCCACTCGACCCCGAACAACACCATCCACGTCATCGTGCATGCAATGAAGGCCCGCCCCGGGTTCCTGCACTGACCGACCCACACGAAAGGATATGACCATGCCACGCTCGGTAGAAGAGATCATCGCCCACGCCGATGAGTACGCCACTCGGTTCGAGAACTGGTCGCCCACCCCGGAGGAACTGGCCGCCAAGACCCGCGACGTGCGGTTCCTGCACCAACTGCGCGCCGCCGTTGCCGACCGCGGCCAGGCCGAAGCCAACCTCCTCGACGCCGTGCGCGCCGCCCGCGACGCCGGATATTCCTGGGCCGCCGTCGGCGGCGAACTCGGTACCACCGCCGCCGCCGCGCAGCAGAAGTACGGCAAGCTCATGACCCCCAAGAAGAGATGAGCCCCTGATCACCACCGCATCCGACATCCGGGAGGCCATCGCCGACACCCCGAAGGAGTCAGCGCTGCTCCACCTGCCTGCGGACCGGATGCACGCCATCCTCAACCGGATCCAGGTACCGGATCCGGATGCGTCACGCCGACCCGCACGCAGTCCGCAATTCACCCGGACTCAACCGAGCCCGGCCCGCCCCCGCCGTCCCCGATAACCACTGTCGGACCGGCGACGAACGCGAAACATGGACGGGCAATCTATCCCGCCAAGGATTCGAAACACGTCCAGTGCGAGTCCGAGTCCCACTGGGGCACAACGGAAACCAGCTGAGCAACGCTGATTTCTCACTCAGCGCAGTCGTCGAGCCCGCAGCACCGAGTCGCGAACCGTCATCTCGTCCCCGGACTGTGGGTGGATCGCCGTCCGGGACCGAGCCTCGCAGAGTTCGATCTCCCACTCCCTGTCGTCGAGTGCCGGCAGCAGCGACTCGGGAGTGAACAGGAACGAGCGGTGGCCGTGGCGCAGGCCCGTCGCCATGTCGTCCGGGTGGTGGCCCACCACGAGCAGGGTGCCGCCGGGTGCGACCGCCGAGCCCAGCCGCCGGGTCACATCGACCATTCCGCCGTCCGGGAGGTGCACGAATTGCGAGGACACCAGATCCCATCGTTGCTCGCCGGGCTGCCAGGTACGGACGTCGGCCGCGACCGTTGTGACACGGTCGACGACACCGGCTTCGGCTGCGTGCGCCGCCGTCTTCTCCAGGGCGGCGACGGCGAAGTCCATGGCTGTCACCGACCAGCCGCGGCGGGCCAGCCAGACCGTGTCGGCGCCTTCCCCGCAGCCCACATCCAGGGCGCGTCCGGGCGGCAGGGACGCTGTCTCGGCCTCGAGTTGCGGGTTGACGCGGCCACTCCACATCCGATCGCCGGAGTAGCGCTCCTCCCAGGCCGGTTGCTCGAACATCTCGGCCCGGCGATCAGCGACCGCACGGTCGGCGTCCTCGGCGGCCAGTTCTGCATTGACGAACGCGCCTACCCGGTTTCCGTGAGCGGCTGCAGCCATGAGGGTCATGCTGATGTCGGTGACGTTGCCTGCCGCGTAGAGACCGGGCACAGCGGTCGCTCCCACCGGGTCGACGGCGAGCACCGATCCGACCGAGGTCCCGCCCATCTCGACGTCCTGCGGTTCCACGCCGAGGGATGCCAGGAAGTCGAGACGGACGCGGGGTCGGGAGGCCACCACGATCGCGTCGCGTTCGAGAAGCGAGCCGTCGGCCAGCCGTAGTCCGACGAGTCCGTCACTGTCGGTGACCACCTCGCGTGGGGTGCCGTGTTCGATCCGCACGCCGATGGCGGCGATCCGCTCCACGTCGGCGTCCGGCAGCGCGACCCCGTCCGCGACGACGACGGCAACGTCGTCGCTGAGTTGACGGAAGAGCAGGACATGGTGTGCCGCAACAGGACTGGTTGCCAGCACTGCGATCGCCCGATCACGCACCTCCCAGCCGTGACAGTAGGGGCAGTGCAGCACGTCGCGGCCCCAGCGCTCGGCGAGACCGGGGATATCGGGCAGTTCGTCCACCACCCCGGAGGTAACCAGCACGCGGCGCGCGGCGACCTCGCGTCCGCTTCCGGTGACGACGGTGAAGCCGTTCTCGGTGCGGGTCACGGCCGTGACGCGATCGTTCGCTGTGTCCACCCCGTACGCCGCCACCTCGGTGCGACCGTCGGCCAGCAACTCGAGTGGCGGAACGCCTTCGCGGCCGAGGTAGTTGTGGGCGTGGTCGGCAGGGGCGTTGCGGGGCTCGCCGGCGTCGATCACCAGGACCCGGCGACGGGATCGACCCAGCGCCATCGCACCGCTCAGGCCGGCAACGCCTCCGCCGACGATCACCACATCGAAGTTCTCGTTCTCTGTCATGCCTCCCAGATTGCAATCACGTCCCCAGAATGACAAACAATATTGCCGATTCGGCAAAGCCGTGGGCATACTGGGAGACATGACGGACGAGGACGTACTGAAAGGTGTAGGACCGAGGCTGCGACAGTTGCGGCTCGAACGCGAAGCCACCCTGAGCGATCTGTCGGAGGAAACCGGAATCTCGCTCAGCACCCTCTCGCGACTCGAATCGGGGCAACGCAAACCGACCCTGGAACTGTTGCTCCCGTTGGCCCGCGCCCACCGGGTCGCGTTGGACGAACTCGTCGGCGCCCCGGAGACCGGCGACCCGAGGATCCGGCCGAAGGCGGTGACCCGGCACGGCCGGACATTCCTGTCCCTGACCCGCAGACCCGGCGGCCTCCAGTCCTTCAAGATGGTGTTGCCGACCGTCGACGACGTGGCACAACCGACGCTGCAGACACACGAGGGCTACGAGTGGCTCTACGTGCTCAGCGGTCGGTTGCGCCTGATCCTGGGCAAACGCGACATGGTGCTCACGCCCGGAGAGGTCGTCGAATTCGACACGCGCACACCACACTGGATCGGTAATCCCGGCCCCGGAGCATGCGAAGTTCTCGCAATCTTCGGCCCTCAAGGAGAACGGATGCACGTGCGTTCGTAACCCGACCCCACGATCCTCTGAGCAGCTTCCTTCGATCACGAGTATCGTTGCGCTCTTCGTCTCCGGACGGAGTACACAGGAGCGTCGACTCGATGACCGACCACACGCAGATGCGGCCCCCGGACTACCACCGCTGCCTCGACACCGTCTTCGCCTCACCCACAGCGTGCCGCGAACTGCTCGAACGCCTCGCACGGACACGGGAAGTGGACCTGCGGCAGAAGTGGTCGCCGTGGCGCGATCAGCAGCCCCCGCCGCACGGGTACGAGGTGACACGACAGATCCCCGCCGACGTGCAGCTGCTGATGACCGAGGCGCAACTGGCCGCCGACCGCGCGACCTTCACCCGGCTGTGGCGCGAACTGTACGACCTGCTGGGCGTTCCCCCTGCGCAGGAGAGCAACGCCGAACTCGTCGTCCACATCAGGACGACACTCGACCGGTTGACCCGCCGCGTCGCCGAACTCGAAGCAGCGGCGGCGGACACCACCGATCCGGGTGAGTGAGCACGCGAGCGCAC
>JAAZAD010000117.1 GCA_012514505.1 Rhodococcus sp. (in: high G+C Gram-positive bacteria)
ATGCTGCACCGCCCCCGCCAAATGCAGCATCACGTCCTTGGGGCGGCTCGTCCGTGCTACCCCGACCAATGCGAGCACACCACCGGGCGTAGTCAGATCAGCCAGCCGTGAAAGCGCTGCCTCCAGGTCGGGCAGGTGATGCAGCGTGGCGACAGAGGCGACGACATCGAATGTCCTGCCGAAGTCGCATGTCATCACGTCGCCGCGAATCCAGGTGACTTCCTCGCCACGCTGTCGTGTATCGTCCAGCACCGCCTGATCGAGGTCAATGCCAGTCACCTCCGGCACTGCCTTGCGCAGTTCTGCCGAGAGCAGCCCGTTGCCGCATCCCACATCCAGCGCAGACCGAGCACCGGCGGGCACAGCGTCGAGAATCAGCCGGTGGTAGTGGATGTTGTGGTTCCAACGGCGGGGCCAGACCTCCATCCCTCCACGCTACGACGCCCGACTGACAGCCACCCCGCACGACCCGCACAATCGCCGTTCCGCGAGCACGACCGACACGGTAAACTAGAAACCGCAGAAAACCGCAGATCAGGACGCAACTACTTTTGCGCCCCTACAGCGTGCCGGCCTCGGCGTAGTAGCGGGTCAGCGGAGTGGACAGCGACCGGTCACCATCACTAGCCGCCACGGTGCGCAGCAGGTACTTGTAGCCGTCACCAGCCGACATCACCCGCATCGACACCGTCACCCAAACCACCCCTTACATGCTCGTCACACAGGTGAGCCGGCAGCCTCCCAACCTCGATCTGCAAGACGCGTGGCCCCTCGATCAGCTGCTGGCGGCGGCTGTTAGGCGACTGCCCCACCCTGCGGCATGGGTGATCGCTTCTTCGGGTCCGTGGATGGTGAAGGGGGCGTGTAGCCCGGCGAGGGCGAAGGTGGCCCAGTCGAGGTCGCTGGTAGGAATCCGGACGGCACAAGACTTCTCATTGACCGGGGTTGCCTCGCCCCAGCCACCGAGCTTCTCCTGCACATCTTCGGCGGGCGCCTCGACGGTCGCGGTGACCTCGTAGACGGTCCATGCCTCGTAGAGCCGACTGCGGACATACTCGGCCGGGTCCTCCACGGGCAGAGGTCTCGGGGTAAAGATTTGCCGGGTTCGTTGCGCGTTGCTGGCGCGGTCGATGCGGAAGATGCGCCAGTCGGCCCGGTCAAGGTCATGGGCGATGAGGTAAAGCCGCTGGTCGAGAGACACCACGTGATGGGGCTGAACGCGCCTGCTCGTCGATGCACCTTTGGAGTCGGTGTAGTCGAAGATGACCGTTTCGTGATCGCGGGCTGCGAGGGCGAAGGTCGTCAGCACGGTCGTGTCCACGGTGGCGGGTGTGCCGTAGGGGCCGGGCAGGGTCGCCATTCGTTGCAGGGAGTCGACCCGGCGTCGGATCTTGGCGGGGAGTACTTGCACGATCTTGGCGAGTGCGCTGACGGCCGCGGTCGCTTCGGTCGGATGGGTGCCTGTGGCGGCTTCCTTCAGGGCGATGACGACGGCGGCCGCTTCGTCTTCGTTGAGGACCAGTGGTGGCAGGGAGCCGCCGGGGGCGAGTTGGTAGCCGCCTCCGGTGCCGCGTGTGGTGGTGATCGGGTAGCCGAGGTCTTGCAGGCTCTCGACGTCGCGGCGCAGGGTGCGGGGGCTGACCTCTAGGCGGCGTGCGAGTTCCTGGCCGCTCCAGTGCCTACGGCTTTGCAGGAGCGTCAGGAGTTCAAGGACGCGGGCGCTGATCGCAGACATGGCTCCACCCTACGATTCCTTCCGGTCATATCCTGACCACAACAGCGTGTTTGCTGGAGTCATGGTTCTCGACACACAAGACATGATCGAGGTGGACGCGCTGCGGCGCGTCTATCCCGGCCCAGACAAACAGGATGTGGTCGCTGTCGATGACATCTCGATGCGCGTCCCCCACGGTCAGACGCTTGCGATTCTCGGCCCCAACGGGGCTGGCAAGACCACGCTGATGAAGATGCTCACCACGTTGCTGCCGCCCACGTCGGGCACAGCGCGCGTGGCGGGCATGGAGGTGACACGCGAGGCCCGCCGGGTGCGCGCCCTGATCGGTTACGTCGGTCAGGGCAACAGCGCCGGACACACGCAGCGCGCCCGCGACGAGGTCATCGCTCAGGCACGCATCTACGGCGCCGACCGGACCACCGCAACACGTCGGGCAACCGAACTGTTCAAGACGTTCGGCCTGGAGGGAATGGAAGGGCGACGCACTCAGGAGATGTCCGGCGGCCAGCGTCGCCGTCTCGATCTCGCGATGGGGCTGGTGCACCACCCCAGCCTGCTGTTCCTCGACGAACCCACCACCGGGCTCGACCCACAGAACCGAGCAAACCTGTGGAACCACATCCGCCAAATCCGCGACGAGACCGGCATGACCGTCGTCGTCACCACGCATTACCTGGATGAGGCCGATTCCATGGCCGACCGCATCCTCATCGTCGACCACGGCCGCATCCTCGCCGACGGCACCGCTACCGAACTCAAGCAGACCCATGTCGGCAGCCACGTCGTCCTGGAGGCCACGGACGAGTCCACCGCCCGCAACGTGGCGTCACGGCTCGAAGAGCGCCCCGATGTCCTCGATGTGACCACCGACGCGAGCAGCGTCCACATCCGGGTACGGGATGCGAGGTCTGCGCTGCCCGGACTGATCGGCCACGCCTCCCGGCAGGGCATCCGCGTCACTGGCGCGCATGCCCATGAGCCCACCCTCGACGACGTCTTCCTCACCCTCACCGGCCGCAGCCTCCGCGACGCCGCCACAACGACCGAGGAGCAAGCATGAGCACCCCGAGGGTCCGCCGCAACCTTTTCTCTGACACTCTGCTAGTCGCGTCTCGCGAACTGAAGCCCGTGGTCAGTGACCCATTCTCACTGGTCTTCGGTCTTGTTCAGCCATTGTTCTTCCTGGTGCTGTTCGGCC
>JAAZAD010000118.1 GCA_012514505.1 Rhodococcus sp. (in: high G+C Gram-positive bacteria)
ACCCCACACCGAACGCGATCATCGCCGCGGTTCCGGTTCGGATCAGTTCGGCAAGCTCGAGCGCGGTATCGCCGTCGACGGCGGTGAGTTCGTGCAGCGCGAAGGTCTCGGATCCGAAGTACAGCAGGGTCAGAGCGCTACCGACGCCGATCGCCGCGGTGGCGCGCGGTGCAATGTGCAATTCCGCGAACGCGAATGCCGTCAGGAGGAATGCGGCGGCGCCGACGAGATGCGCGACCGTCCACCAGATCGAGCCGAACTGTTCGAGGGTGTCTGCTCCACCGCCGGGTGCGAACGGCCGGGTGAGTGGGAAGAGAGCGAACAGGATGCCCGCGACCACCAGCAGCGTTGCGGCGACCGTGCGTCGTTGGGGATTTTCGTGATTCATGGCGAGATCTCCCGAATAGTGAACACCGACCGCTTTCGAGATCAGTGTTCACTCTTTGGGCCGATCAAGCAAGAGCAGTGCTCACATTTTTCGGGTCAGACTCTCCGAGCGGGCTCGATCGGCACGATCACATCGCGGTAGCCCGGATTCGACGAGAGATACCTCTGCACATACGTACATACCGGCCGCACTCGCCAACCTCGCCTCCTCGCGATGTCGAGCGACCCGCCGACGAGGATGCCGGCAAGACCACGGTGCCCGAAGTCTTCGACGATCACGGTGTGCAGGAAATCGACGACGGGACGCCCCCTCCCGGGAATGCCCGCCGGATGCTCGGAATCGAAATACCCCAGAATGCCCACGAGGTCACCATTGAGACGCAACTCGAATCGGTTCTGATCGGCGTTGTCGGACACCTCCGCCGTCGACAAGTTGATCACGAGCGCCTCCCCGAACCTCAATACTTAGTGTGACGCACGCCACTATAGAGCACATGTGCGCAGCGCTGGGGCACCGCTCCCCCGACAGAGTGCCGACACCGGAAGCTGCCCGAACGACGACCGGTAGGGTCACCTCCGTGCAGCTGCTTCCCCTGGCCGAACAAGGCCACACCCCGATTCGTGTGCTCACCATCGCCGGCACGGACTCCGGAGGAGGCGCGGGCATCCAGGCCGACTCGCGCACGATGGCGATGTGCGGTGTCCACGCCTGTGTCGCGGTGGCCGCGGTGACCGTGCAGAACTCGGTCGGGGTGAGCGGCTTCCACGAGATCCCACCGGAGACGGTGGCAGCCCAGGTGCGATGCGTTGTCGACGACATCGGAGTGGCTGCGGCCAAGACGGGCATGCTTGCGTCGACCGAGATCATCGAAGCGGTCGCGGACGTGTGCTCGGAGGTCGGCATCGGCCGCGACACCGCCGTCCCACTCGTCGTGGACCCCGTGTGTGCGTCGATGCATGGAGATCCCCTATTGCATGCGAGTGCACTCGAGGCCGTCCGCTCGGCGCTGATCCCGCTGGCGACCGTCGTCACCCCCAACCTCGACGAGATCCGGCTCATCACCGGTATCGAGGTGGTCGACGACCGCACCGCAAGGCAGGCCGCGGAAGCACTGCACGGGCTCGGTGCACAGTGGTCGATCGTGAAGGGCGGTCATCTGCGCACTTCGGACTCGAGCACCGATCTGTTGTTCGACGGCGACCGATTCCTCGAGTTCCCGAGCCCGCGCCTCGCCACGGGTAACGACCACGGTGGCGGCGACACGCTCGCGGCGGCGATTGCATCGGCGCTCGCCCACGGCAGGTCGGTGCCGGACGCGGTGGCGTTCGCGAAGGAATGGGTGACGAAGTGCCTCGAATGGTCGTACGACCTCGGCCACGGTCACGGGCCGGTCAACCCACTGTGGCGACTCCACGAGCAGCCCTGACAGAACAGCCCGACTACTCAGTGAACGCAGCCCGCGCCTCGGTGCGCGCTGCCCCGCTCGGGACTCCGTCCGGGCCGTCGAGCGAGCCTGCGTAGACCGCGGTGCTGTAGGCGGCCGACGCCGCGGAGACCGCGAAGGCATCGCGGTCGATGTTGTCCACTGTGTCCTCCGCGCTGTGGTAGTTCGGGTCGAAGTCCTCGTCCGCAGCGCCGCCCCACTTGTCGGCCTCTTCCGGGGTCTTGTCTTCGTCGGCGCCGGTGAACGTGCCACCGGCGGGGATTCCCACTGCAATGAACGGGCCGTAATCGGAGCGACCGTCGAAATCGGTGCCGCCGGCATCGATCCCGCGCTCGGCGAAGAATCCGGAGAGGGTGCGCTCGATGCCGGCCGATCCCTCGGGTCCCGGTCCGGCACCGTCCATATCGGAATCGTCGCCGTCCAAGAGGAGATAACCGGGGTTCGGGGAC
>JAAZAD010000119.1 GCA_012514505.1 Rhodococcus sp. (in: high G+C Gram-positive bacteria)
CAGCCACTCTGCCGTGGTCGGTGTGCACGGATCCGGCCGCCGAGGAGATTCTGCTCGACGGTGAGGACGTGCGTGAGGAAATCCGTGGGGGAGCGGTGACGGCAGCGGTGTCGGCCGTCTCAGCCGTGCCCGAGGTCCGTGAACTGCTCGTCGACGCGCAACGCCGGCTCGCCGGTGGCGCCGAGCGCGTCGTCGTCGAGGGTCGGGACATCGGAACCGTCGTGTTGCCGGACGCGGACGTGAAGATCTACCTGACGGCGTCGGCGCAGGCACGAGCGCAGCGACGCAACGCCCAGAACATCGCAGAAGGGCGCGGTGACGATTACGCGGGCGTACTCGCGGACGTCGAGCGCCGCGACCACCTGGACTCGACTCGCGCGGTGTCGCCGCTGCGCCCTGCGGACGATTCTGTGCTGGTCGACACCAGTGAGATCGGAATCGATGACGTGATCGACAGGTTGCTGTTGGTGGTATCCGAAAGAACGGGAGCAGTGCAGTGACCGACGAGTTTGTCGAATTCGCAGGTGATGGAACCTGGAACGAGGAAGCCGAATGGGAGTTCGGAGACCTCGCCGACGACGGTGAAGGCGAAAGTGCTGTCGCTGTACCCACCCTTGCGGTCGTCGGTCGCCCGAACGTGGGCAAGTCGACGCTGGTGAACCGCATCATCGGCCGACGCGAGGCCGTCGTCGAGGACGTCCCGGGCGTGACCCGCGATCGTGTCTCGTACGAGGCCACGTGGAGTGGACGTCGCTTCATGGTGCAGGACACCGGCGGCTGGGAGCCCGACGCCAAGGGCTTGCAGCAGTCCGTGGCACGTCAGGCCGAGCAGGCGATGCAGACCGCTGATGCGATCCTGCTCGTAGTGGACGCCGTGGTCGGCGCGACCGGCACGGACGAGGCAGTCGCCAAGGTGCTGCGCCGTTCGAAGACACCGGTGTTGTTGGTCGCCAACAAGGTCGACGACGAACGCACGGAATCCGAGGCGGCCGCATTGTGGTCGCTCGGGCTCGGCCAGCCGTACTCGGTCAGTGCCACGCACGGCCGCGGCACGGGAGATCTTCTCGACGAAGTTCTCGCGGCGCTCCCGGAAACACCGCGTGAAGGGATTCCCGGCGGGGGTCCCCGCCGTGTCGCGCTGGTCGGCAAGCCGAACGTCGGCAAGTCCAGCCTTCTGAACAAGCTCTCCGGCGACGAACGTTCCGTGGTGCACAACATCGCGGGCACCACCGTCGATCCCGTGGACACACTCGTGGAGCTCGGCGGCAAGGTGTGGCGCTTCGTCGACACCGCTGGGCTACGCAAGCGAGTCGCGCATTCGAGCGGCGCCGAGTTCTATGCTTCGTTGCGTACGAAGGGGGCCATCGAGGCGGCAGAGGTTGCGATCTTGCTGATCGACGCTTCCGAGCCGATCGCCGAGCAGGACCAGCGGGTGCTCAGCATGGTGGCCGATGCGGGCCGCGCGCTGGTGATCGCGTTCAACAAGTGGGATCTCGTCGACGAGGATCGCCGCTTGATGCTGGCCAGGGAAGTGGATCGCGACCTGGCGCGTGTGCCCTGGGCACAGCGGGTCAACATTTCGGCGCACACGGGGCGCGCGGTGCAGAAGCTCGTGCCTGCACTCGACACGGCACTCGATTCCTGGGACAAGCGCATCCCTACAGGCCGCCTCAACACCTGGCTGAAAGAGGTGACGGCCGCAACGCCGCCACCGATGCGTGGGGGTCGCCTGCCGCGGATCATGTTCGCAACCCAGGCCGGCACTCGTCCCCCGACGTTCGTGTTGTTCACCACCGGCTTCCTCGAGGCCGGCTACCGCCGCTTCCTCGAGCGGCGGCTGCGTGAGGAATTCAACTTCGATGGCAGTCCGGTGCGGATCTCCGTTCGTGTCCGCGAGAAGCGAGATCGCCGCAACAAGTGATCTCACCAGGCGATTAGCGTTCCAGACTGTCACTGATGTAATCTCATCGAGCGCCCGAACGCGGGCGTGGACGGGCTGTGGCGCAGCTTGGTAGCGCACTTGACTGGGGGTCAAGTGGTCGCAGGTTCAAATCCTGTCAGCCCGACACAAAAGAGGCCTCATCCGATTTCGGATGAGGCCTCTTTTCGTTTCTCGGTGTCTGGGGAACCGAGGTGTCTCAGGGGAACCGAATAGTCATGGTTGCGAGGCCGAAGATCTTGCGCCCACCGGACTTTGCGACGACGAGAACGACACCGGTGCGGGTCTCGGGGTCGAGTGACTTGATCTTTCCGCTGTACTCGATGTCGCCGCCGTCCTCGGCAGAGACGATCGCAGGTGAAGCGAGCCGCACGGCGAAACGGGTAGCCGCTCCCGGATCGTGTGACCACGACGAGACGAATCCGGCGCCGAGTCCCATCGTCAGCATGCCGTGGGCGATCACATCGGGTAGACCCGCCAGCTTCGCGATCTTCTCGTCCCAGTGGATCGGGTTCGCGTCACCGGAGACACCCGCGTAGTTGACCAGGTCGCCGCGGGAGAGGCGTGCATGGTGCAGGGACAGTTCGTCGCCGACCTTCAAGTCCTCGAACGGCCGGCTGCCCGGCGCGCCCCGGGTGTCTCGGGCGATGTGGATCGGGGTTTCGGGACGCGCTGCGTGCGTGTACTCCGCGTCGGAGATGTCCTGACCGAGGACGGTGACGTCGTGCATCATCACCTTGCGTACCGATTCGGTGATCGCAGGATCGACCTCCTCCGCGGTAACTCCGGCCACCGTGGTGTGCATCGTGTGGACAGTCTCACCTGCAGTGTCGGTGAAGGTGTTGGTGACCGTGATCAGGTCTTTGCCGGCGATCCGCCGCACATTCGACAGTTCCACGTCGGTGACGAGCTCGTCGCCGACGACGATCGGACGGTGCTGCTCGAACACCTGCTCCGTCTGCACGTACGTGTCGTAGCCGACGATCACAGACTCGAAGAGGTGGCGATTGGCGGCCATGGCCGGGATAGACGTAAAGGTGAGCGGGGCGACGAGTCCCGGGTACCCCAGCTCTTCCGCAGCCTTCGAATCCCAGTGCGCTGGGTGGTAGTCCTGCACGGCTCGCGCGTATTCGCGTACTTTCTCGCGGCCGACCTCGAATGTGTCGTCCATTCGGTAGTAGTGGCCGACGCGCGACGCGATCGGGGACGAGTCCGGGGAGGGGCTGGCTGGGGTATCTGAAGGTACAGTCACACCCGACAAAATACGGGTGGCCAACTGCAACGGCGCCACCGCATCCGTCGGAGGCCGCGATTTACAGCCGGTCGGGGACGATCCTGTCCGGTCCGTCCAGGGTGATCAGTCCGGTGACACCGTCGGGAGACCAGATGATGCGACCGTGCTCGAAGTGCTGCTCGACAGATCCGTCGGGACGGTGGAGTTCGTTGGAGGTGGGCCATCCGAACGACGATTCCTCGTAGCCCATCCGAGCCCAACGATCACCGATCATGCCGGTCACGTAGAAGCCGGGCTGACCGTATTTGCGATACAGGACACCACCTTCGAACGCCTGCACATCGCCTTCGAGGAGAACCGTGTGGAAGGCGACCGGGTAGCCGAGTGGGCCTGCCTCCCAGCCCAGTTCGGCGTAGGTTTCGAACAGGTGGGTGGGGATCGGTCGTGCCCCGGTCTGCGGAGTCCAGTAGACGTATCCGTGCTCGAACTCGGCGAACTTGCCGCGGCCGTCGGGACACGACTGCTCGCTTCCGAGCTTGGCGCCGAGCCAGGGGGCGTGCTTCGCCATCTCGTCGATGGCGTTCGGCACGCCGGGTGGGGCTGGGTCGCCGTGCAGGTACTCGGCCAGCACCTGCTTGGCGAAGTCCCATGGGAAGTGTGGCCCTACATCGGTGTGGGAACCGATTCCCAGCACCCGGGTGACGTAGTTGTGGTCTGCGATGCCGTCACCGCGCCGGTACGGGTCCGCGATGATGGTCGCGGCGATGCCGTATTTGCGGCAGTCCTCGAGGGAAAGCCACACAGCGATCCGGATGTCGTGGGCCCGGTGCATCCACTGCTCCCGGGACCACGATGCATACGATCCGGCGAAGCAGTAGTTGATCGAGATCGGGTTCGCGCTCAGGACCGACCAGGATGCGAAATCGGTGTCGACGATCGCGACGACGATCCCGTCGCGGATCAGGTTGTGATATGACGCACCGTTGTTCGGGTTGTTGCAGAACCGCGCCAACTCTTCTGCGGTGGAATCACCTTCCTGCGTATGCCAGAAGATGTTGCTGATCCGCGCACCCCAGCGGTTCGAGTACGAAGGTCCGAATCTGATGATCTCCCGGTATGCCGGTGCGCCCATGACTCAGTTCCCCTTTTCTGCGTGCTGCGACTGCGGTTCGCTACAAGGAGAGCACATACCGCCGACAGTGGCGGCTTTCGGTTTCACGGCGTTTTCATCGCGCGAGTGTGGTTGTCTGGCACGATTTCATATGTGACCACCAGTTCCGGCGACCGACACGATGTGCGCGATCTGGCAGCCCTGCGCCGCGTCCGAGACCGTATCGACCGTGAATATGCGCAGCCGCTGAACGTCGAGGAGCTTGCGCGCGGTGCCCACATGTCGGCCGGTCATCTCAGTCGCGAGTTCCGGCGCGCCTACGGTGAGTCGCCTTACTCGTACCTCATGACCAGGCGAATCGAACGTGCGATGGCTCTGCTGCGACAAGGCGAGCTCACCGTGACCGAAATCTGTTTCGCGGTGGGTTGCTCGTCTCTGGGCACCTTCAGCACGCGGTTCACCGAACTCGTCGGTATGCCGCCGAGCGCCTACCGTAGTGGGCAGACGTACGCGACCGCAGGGATGCCGTCGTGCGTCGCGAAACAGGTGACGAGACCGGTCAGGAATCGAGAAGCCCGAAACCGGAACCGCGCCTAACGTGATCGTCATGAACATCAACATTCATTCGAGCTTTCTGCCACAAGACGACCCCGACGCTGCCTTGGACTTCTACCGGGACACTCTCGGATTCGAGGTACGCAACGACGTCGGATACAACGGGATGCGGTGGATCACGGTCGGTCCCGTCGACCAGCCCGACACATCGATCGTGCTGTACCCGCCGGCCGCCACACCCGGCATCACGGACGACGAGCAACGGACGATCGCCGAGATGATGGCCAAGGGCACCTTCGGAACCCTGCTTCTCGCAACCGAAGACGTCGACGGCACATTCGAACGATTGCAGGCCAACGATGCCGAGGTCGTGCAGGAACCGACCGATCAACCCTACGGAGTTCGCGATTGCGCCTTTCGCGATCCTGCGGGAAACATGCTCCGCATCCAGCAGGTGCGCTGACGCTACTCGGATGGTTCCTTCCCGTAGCGGTCGGCGAGCTCCACCCCGATTCGCGCCAATTCCGCCTGTACGGAGCGGGGTTCGAGTACCTCGACCTGAGCGCCCCAACCGGCCAGATTGCGCGCGATGTCCAATGGGGTGGGCGCGGCGAGGCTGACCCGCGCTCGACCGTCTTCCGTGTCACCGTCGTCGTGGCAGTGGCGCCCGAAGTGGTCGCGCAGAATCGGCAGGAACCGGCGTTCGATGAGCGCGGTCGCCCAGGTGGCGCTGCGCCGCTCTTCCATACTTCCGACCACCTCGTCCCAGGCCGCGGCCAGTGCGAAGTCGTCGGGTCGTTCGGCCTGGTGATCGGTCAGGTCGGCTTCGACGATCCGATCGACACGGAACGTGCGTCTGCCACGGGCGGTTCCCGCAATCAGATACCAGGATCCGTCTTTGTCGACCAGGCCCCACGGGTCGGCCAAACGCTCGGAGCGATGCCGCGCAGCATTCTCGTAGATCAGCGACACCTTCCGCCGGCGGACCACGGCGGACTGCAACATCCCCACCACCGCAGGACGTTCGTCGTGGCTCTCGCCCCATGCGGTCGGGTCGATCATGGTGGAGTCGGCGGCGGCCTCCGCGTCTGCCCGAAACGTCTGAGGTAGCGCCCGGACGAGCTTCCGTAGCGCGGCCTTGACCTCGTTCGACACCGCTGCCCCCGGCCCCGCGAGTAAGAACAAGGCCTGAGTCTCGGTGGCCGACAGGCCGGACAGGTCGGTGCGCGCACCACCGACGAGCGACCAGCCGCCCCCGCGTCCGGGTTGTGAGTAGACGGGTATGCCCGCAGTGGAGAGCGCTTCCAGATCGCGGCGAGCGGTGGCGACCGACACCTCGAGCTCATCGGCGACCTCGGCAGCGGTCACCTGTCCGCGGTTCTGCATGAGCAGGAGGGTGGCGACGAGTCGGTCTGCACGCACAAATCTCATTCTCTCCGAAAAAGTGCTCAGTTGGTGAGCACTTTGAGGACCAAGATGAGATTCATCAGTCGAACGAGAGAAGGGATTCACCGAATGTTGCGAGGACTCACCACCGTCAGCTTCTTCGCCGACGACGTTGCCGCCGCCCAGTCCTGGTACACCGAGATGCTGGGTGTCGAGCCCTACTTCACCCGTCCAGAGGAAGGACCGGCCGCATATATCGAGTACCGGATCGGCGACTTCCAGCACGAGCTCGGGATCATCGACAGCCGCTTCGCCCCGCACGCTGCGTCGGAGCAAGCGGCCGGCGTGGTGACGTACTGGCACGTGGACGACGTCGAGGCTACCTTCGAACGGCTGCTCTCCCTGGGTGCCACCGCGCACGAGAAGCCGACGACCCGCGGACCCGGATTCGTCACCGCCTCCGTCGTCGATCCGTTCGGCAACATCCTCGGCGTCATGTTCAACCAGCACTACCTCGACGTGCTCGGAACCAAGGAGGCGTGAGATGGAGACGCTCGTTGCCACCTCGACAGCTGTCTGGCGTGACTGGCTCGAACGACACGGCCGATCGGAGAAGGAGATCTGGCTGATCATCCACCACAAGGACAGTGGCATGCCGAGCCTGCGCTATCACGAGGCGATCGAGCATGCCCTTTGCTTCGGTTGGATCGACGGACTGCACCGCACTCACGACGCGAGCAGCTCGCGCCTTCGGTTCACCCCGCGCAATCCGCGCAGCACGTGGAGCAGCGTGAACCGGGGGCGTGCGGCGAAGATGACCGCCCAAGGCTTGATGACCGACCACGGTCAGGCCCTGATCGACCTGGCGACAAAGAAGGGAACGTGGCAGGTGTTGCCGGACGACGGCTCGCAGCTACCGATCGATCTGCTGGAACCGTTGCACCGAAACGAGGCAGCACGCGTGAACTTCGAGAGCTTTCCGCCCTCGTCGAAGCGGCTGATTCTGGAGTGGATCGTGACAGCGAAGAGAGCGGATACTCGTCGGCGCCGAATCGATCGGACCGTCGAGCTCGCGGCAGTCGGCGTGCGGGCGAATCACCCCGGAGTTCGGATCAGCGACGGCGGCGAGAATCAGCGACGTAACCTCGGAGAATGACTGGTGACGCTCGTCTGGACCGGGAGACGCTGCAGGCATCGCTGGACGGGTTCGAGCCCGTGGTGACGGAAACCGATACTCACAGGGCGGCCTCGGTGGTGTTGGTCGTCCTCGGTGACGGCGCAGGCGGATCTGCGATTCCGCTCACGATGCGCCCGGGCACGATGCGTGCCCATCCTGCCCAGTTCGCGCTTCCGGGGGGAAGTGTCGACGCGGGGGAGACCGGAGTGGAGGCTGCGGTGCGGGAACTCGAAGAGGAGCTCGGTATTCGTGTTGCGGCAGAGGATGTGCTGGGGCGGATGGACGACTACGTCACTCGGTCGGGATTCGTCATCACACCGTTCGTCGCGTGGACCGATATGGATTTCGATTCGGTGTGCCCGAACCCGGACGAGGTCGAAGAAGTGTTTGCGGTGTCGACGGACGAACTGTCAGCGGTACCGCGATTCATCGAGATTCCGGAGTCGTCGAAACCGGTTATCCAATGGCCGTTTCGAGAACACCTGATCCATGCACCCACCGGCGCGATCATGCATCAGTTCAGTCAGCTGGCACTCTACGGCGAGCACACCCGGGTGGACGGATTCGATCAGCCGGTCTTCGCGTGGAAATGATCACTCGCGGCTATCCTCACGGCTTGTGACGGTATTGCGAAATCTGGCCGAACTCATCGACCGAACCGGCGTGGACCCTGTGGTCTGGAAGGCGCCCGAAAGTCCTGTGCAAGAGGGTGTTCTGGCAAAGAACGACCTTCTCGACCACGCCGAGCGGTGGGCTCTGCCCACGGGGAAGGGGCCGGAGGACGTCGCCCTGGATCACGACGGTCGGCTGGTCACCGGCGGCGACGACGGAAAGATCTGGCGATTCGACAAGAACGGAACGCCAACCCAATTGGCCGACACACGGGGGCGGCCTCTCGGAATCGAAGTTCTGGACGACGGCCGTTTTCTCGTGTGCGACTCGGAGCGCGGTGTACTCCGAGTGGATGTATCGGGGCGTGTCGAGGTGCTGGCCGATTCCGCGGCGGGCCGGCCGTTGCTTTCCTGCAACAACTCCGCTGTCGGCGCCGACGGCATCATCTACTTCACCGATTCCTCCGCCCGATACACCATCCCCGACCACCACATCGATCTGCTGGAACACAGCGGCACCGGGCGACTGCTCCGACTGGACCCCGTGACGGGGGAGACGGATCTGCTGGCGGACGGACTGCAATTCGCCAACGGTGTCGGTTTGGCCGCCGACGAATCTTATGTGTTGGTTGCGGAGACGGGCGCGTACCGAATCAATCGCGTCGAACTGCGCGGTCCGCGCGCGGGGGAGCGGTCGGTGCTGGCGGACAATTTGCCCGGAATTCCCGACAACATGACGTCCCAAACCTCGGACGGACTCTTCTGGGTGGCCCTCTACAGCCCCCGGATGCGCATCCTGGACTTCATGGCGCCGTACCCGGCAATGCGGATCCTCGCAGCCAACCTTCCCGACGCCGTCCGCCCTGCGCCCGAACATGCAGGATGGGTCTTGGCGATAGATGCAACCGGGACCATCGTGCGCAGTCTGCGCGGCGGACGCGGAAGCTACTCGCCGATCACCGGGGTGAGGGAGCACGACGGTGCGTTGTACCTGGGTAGCTTGAGTGACAAGTCGGTGGCCCGCGTGGCGCTACCCACTCGCGCCGGGTAACCGGACTGCGCGTTCGGCGTACCGACGGCGCGGTATGGAAGAGTGGACGTCCGACGTGCAGGTGAACGCGTGTGGTGAGAGGACGAGGTGAATTCGTTGGACGACGAAATCGTGCGGTCGGATCGGATCCTCACGATTCCCAACGTCCTGAGCGTGATTCGGTTGCTCGGGGTTCCCTTGTTCGTCTACCTCCTTCTGGTCACACATTCGGACGGATGGGCACTCGCGGTTCTCATGGCCAGTGGCTTCAGCGATTGGCTGGACGGAAAGCTCGCCCGGGTGCTCGGACAGATGTCGCGGCTCGGTGCAGTGCTCGACCCCTTCGTGGACCGGCTCTACGTCGTCACCACACTCGTCACGTTCGTGATGCGGGACTTCATACCCTGGTGGGTTGCAGCGATTCTCATCGGTAGAGACGTAATTCTTGCGCTCAGCCTGGTGATCTACGGTCGGCGCAACCTTCCTCCGCCCGACGTGATGTATCTCGGCAAGGCGGCGACGTTCATGCTGATGTTCGCGCTGCCGCTGATCCTCGCAGCCCAAGGTGATTGGGTGATCGCGGAGGTGGCGCGCCCACTTGGTGTCGCCTTCCTCGTCTGGGGGACCAGCCTGTACGTCTGGACGGGTGTCCTTTACCTCGCCAAAGCTTTCACGGTCATGCGGACCATCCCTCCGGCCAAGAGGTCGGCGGCTCGTCGAACGGGTTCGATGCAGTGAAACGTAGCGACAAGGATGTGCCGCGAAATCCCCAACCGTCGCTGCTGCGGTCGCTGATGACAGAGCATCTCGATCCGGGATATTCGGCCGCAGCGAGGGCACGTGCGAGCGGAAAGCTGCGGAACAAACCGACGGCGAACGCACTGTGGTTCGTCGCGGGGATCGCGTTGATCAGCTTCGTCATCACCGCGGCGTACGCGCACACCCTCGAACGGGTGCCCGGAACCGAGCAGGTTCGAGCAGACCTCCTGATCAAGGTCGGCGAGGCCCAATCCGGCGTCGACCATCTGACCACGGACAGAAACCTGCTGGCGACCGACGTGGATGCCGCGCGAGCCGCCGCCCTCGAAGGCGACGCCGATGGCGCACGTCTGCTCGCTCGCCTTCACGAGGTGGAGACCATGGCCGGGGCGGAACCGGTGCACGGAGAAGGGTTGGTGGTGACGTTGACCGATCCCGTCGCGCCACCGGATCTCACCGATTCGTCGC
>JAAZAD010000120.1 GCA_012514505.1 Rhodococcus sp. (in: high G+C Gram-positive bacteria)
CCGCCGAACGGCGCATCGCCGGGGATGGTGCCGTTGATCGAGACCTGGCCCGTCCTGATACGCCGGGCGATCCCAACGGCTCGGTCGACATCGGTGCCCCACACCGCGCCACCGAGGCCGTAGGCGGAGTTGTTCGCGATCGCCACGGCCTCGTCGTCGCCGCGGTAGCTCAGCACCGTCAGCACCGGACCGAACACCTCCTCCTGCGCGATGTACGAGTCGGCGCTGGTATCGGTCAGCACCGTCGGTTCGAAATAGAATCCGCTCGAACGGTTTACGGGACGCCCTCCGCCGGTCACCACCTTCGCGCCGTCGGATTCGGCGCGCCGGACGAAACCCTCCACCCGCTCCAGATGCGGCCGGCTGATCAGCGGGCCCATGTCCACCCCGTCATCGGCGGGGTTGCCGATGGTGACCGCGCGGGCGAGGTCGGCGAGCCGGGTCACGACCTCGTCGTGCAGGACGGCGGGCACCACGAGCCGGCTGTTGAGGATGCACGCTTGGCCGGCGTGCAGGGTGCAGCCTTCGAACAGCAGCCGCTCGAGCAGTTCGTCGGTCACCTCGACGTCGTCGAGCAGCACGCAGGCCGACTTGCCGCCGCATTCCAGCAGGACCCGTTTCATCGTCCCCGCCGCTGCGGCCATCACGTCCCGGCCGACCGACGAGCTGCCGGTGAAGCTGACCATGTCCACGCGTGGGTCGAGGGTCAGGACCTTGCTTGCCTCGAGGCCGGTGGGAGTGACGACGTTGACCACGCCCGGCGGGATATCGGTCTCCTCCTTGATGATCCGGGCAAGCGCCAGCCCGGCCAGCGGTGTCAGCGGTGACGGTTTGAGCACCAGCGTGTTGCCCGCGGCCAGCGCGGCGCCCACCTTCATCACGTTGAGCGTGTGCGGGAAGTTCCACGGTGTCATGACCGCGACGACGCCGAGGGGTTCGTACCGTAACAGCGTCGTGCCCGCGGCACCCCATGCGTCCAACGGCGCTTCAGCGGGCTCGAGGGCCAGCTCGGCGGCGTGGCCGGCCATCACCGCGGGTCCCTCGACGTGGATCAGCCGCTCGTTTGCTGTGCACCCCCACTCGGCCTGGGCCAGCGCGTAGATCTCATCGCCGTGAGCGAGCAGCGCATCGCTGAGTTGTTGCAGGCACCGGGATCGTTCCTCGGGCGTCGCCGTCGGCCAGGGTCCGGTGTCAAACGCGGTGCGGGCGGCGCCGATCGCCTGGTCGACTTGCGCGGTCCCGGCGTCCGGCGCCGACGCGATCACCGCCTCGGTGGCCGGATCGATGACGTCGTAGCGTCCGCTGTCCGGCGCCACCCATGCGCCGTTGATGTAGAGGTCATAGTCGTCGACGAGGCTGGACCCGGCCATCAGATCACTTGACCTTCCTGGTTGTCCGACGGACAGATGCCGACCGATCCCACGTGAACCCGACGTCGGACATCTCTGTGGTGTATGTAAACCCGCCGACGTCCGATAGTCAATACATAACGCGGCTGTGCTGCGATGATGTCGATTGACAGGCCTGTCATACGTACGGTAGACACAACGTCACCGGACAATGCTGTGCTATTTGTCCGATGGCCGATGCGTTGAGGAGAGCCGCGGTGCCGATTGAATCCACCTCCCGAGCCACGTCCGCACACCCACTGCACTCCCCGGACTTCTACGCAGGCGACCCGTATCCGGCATACCGGGAACTGCGCAACACGACGCCGGTGGTGTGGAACGACGTCACGAATTTCTGGGCGCTGACCAAATACGAGGACGTGCGCTTCGTTTCGGGTCACCCGTTGTTGTTCTCGTCGCAGTACGGCATCACGATTCCGGATCCCAGCCAGCCTGAGCCCGTCCAGGAAGGCAATCTGATCTTCACGGATCCGCCGCGACACCGGCAGCTGCGCAAGCTCATCAACGCCGGGTTCAGCCGCCGCCAGGTGGCGTTGCTGGAGCCCACGATCCGCAAGATCGTCGCGGGCATCGTCGACGGCATCGATCCGGCCCGGGAGTACGAGTTCGCCGAAGAGATCGCGGCGCCCCTGCCCACCCGGATGATCGCCGAGATGCTCGGCGCCGCCCCCGAGGACTGGGAGAAGTTCCGGGCTTGGTCGGATGCGGCCGTCGGAACGGCAGACCCCGACATCGAGTTGGATCACCTGGTGGCGCTCGGCGAGCTTTACGAGTACTTCACCGCGCTGATCGAAGCCCGGCGCTCAGGAAAGGTCACCGGACAAGACGATCTGTTGAGCATCCTGGCGGCCGCAGAAGTCGACGGCGAACGCCTCACCGACGCAGATCTACTCAACTTCTCGTTCCTGCTTCTGGTGGCCGGTAACGAGACCACACGCAACCTCATTGCGCTCGGCACCGTCGCGCTGCTGGAACATCCGGACCAGTTCGCGTTGCTTCGTTCGGATCCTTCTCTGCTGACGTGCGCCGTCGAGGAGATGCTGCGCTTCACCAGCCCGGTGACACACATGGCGCGACGAGCCACCGCCGACGTCGACATCCGCGGGCAGAAGATCAAGGCCGGCGACACCGTGGTGATGCTGTACGGCTCGGCCAACCGGGATGAGGACGTCTTCGGCACCAGCGGTGAAGAGTTCGACATCACCCGAAACCCCAACCCACACATTGCTTTCGGCGCAGGTGAACATGCCTGCCTCGGCGCCCAACTGGCACGTCTGGAGGCCAGGGTGATGTTCGAGGTGCTGCTGGGGACCTATCCGAGCATCGAACTGACCGGTGACGTGACCCGGCTGCGCGCCACGATGGTGCCCGGCGTCAAACGGATGCCGGTGCGCCTGGGGGCAAGCGTCTGATGGACTTCGACTACACCTCCGAACAGGAACAACTTCGCAAGGAGTTCCGGGCGCGCCTGGAGGCCGTGATGACTCCCGAGCGGCGCGCGGCCGTCGCGGATCTGATGGAGGGCGGCGCCGCGGTCGGCGAGTGCAGGCGGGCGCTCGGTGAAGCGGGTCTGCTCGGCGTCGCTTGGCCGGTCGAATACGGCGGACGGGGTCTGACCGCGCTGGAACAGTACATCTTCAGCGAGGAGGCGCGCCGCGTGCACGCGCCGTTGCCGATGATCACGCTCAACACCGTCGGCCCCACCCTCATCCAGTACGGCACCGAGGAACAGAAGCAAAAGTTCCTTCCCGCGATACTCAAGGGCACCGTCGACTTCGCGATCGGCTACTCCGAACCCGGCGCCGGCAGCGACCTGGCATCGCTGCGCACCACTGCCGTCCGCGACGGCACCGACTACGTCATCAACGGTTCCAAGATGTTCACCAGCGGCGCCGAGTTCGCCGACTATATCTGGTTGGCAGCGCGAACCGATCCAGAAGCCAAGAAGCACAAGGGCATCACCGTGTTCATCGTGCCCACCGATTCGCCGGGCTTCTCGTGGAAACCCCTGCACACCATGCCGGGTGTGTCGACGTACTACACGTTCTACGACGACGTGCGCGTCCCCGAGAGCTCGATCGTGCTCGGCGAGAACCATGGCTGGACGTTGGTGACCAACCAGCTGAACCTGGAGCGCGCCGCGTTGGGCAATCTCGGTGCGCTGGAACCGCTGTTCGCCAAGACCCTGGATTGGGCCAGAACCACGCCGCTGGACGACGGGTACGTGATCGACCAGCCATGGGTCCAGCAGGCGCTGGCGCGCGTCGAAGCTCAGGTCGCCGCCTACCGACTGCTCAACCTGCGGGTCAACAGCACCATGAGCTCCGGGGCACTCGGGATGGGGGAGGCTTCGGCGGCGAAGGTTTTCGGCACCGAACTCACCCAGCAGGTGGCCCGTGAACTGCTCGACGTCGTCGGGCAGGCCGGCACCCGAAAAGGCGCCACCGCGCCCCTGAAAGGTGAACTCGAGAGCGCCTACCGGCTGGCTGTCATCAACACTTTCGGTGGCGGTGCGAACGAGCTGCAACGCGACATCATCGCCATGGCCGGGCTCGGGATGCCGCGGGCACCCCGCGACATGCGGGTGTCGGAGAAAGGAAGACAGCAGTGACCGACACAGCCAAAGACGAGCTGCGTGAGCGTCTTGACGCGCTCATCGGCAAGCCTACCGACGGCGTCGGCAAGCCGGTACGCGCACCGGATCCGGTGAACGCCGCGATGATCCGCCACTGGGCGTACGCCCTGGGTGACATGAGCCCGGCCTACCTCGACCCCGAATTCGCGAAGAACTCCCGCTATGGCGACATCGTGTCACCGCCGGTGATGCTGCAGACCTGGACGATGCCGCCGCCGAAGCTGGAGGGCATCCACGAGCGCGGTGGTGTGCCGATCGAGATGAAAGGTGAGAACCCTCTGCAATTTCTCGCCGACGCCGGTTACACCGGCATCATCGCGACAAACTCCGAGTTCGAGATCGAGCGCTATCCGCGGGTCGGCGACGAGATCACCTCGGAGACTATCTTCGACTCGATCTCCGACGAGAAGAAGACAGCCATGGGCGACGGCTACTTCGTCACCTGGGTGACCACCTACCGCGACCAGAACGGCGAGGTCGTCGGACGCCAGTGGTTCCGCACCCTGCGATTCAAGACGGGAAACTGATGGCCAGCCGACTCGCACCCTCCATCAGCCCCGACACCGAGTTCTTCTGGTCGGGTCTCAACGAGCACGAGCTTCGTATCCAGCGGTGTACCGACTGCAAAACCTTGCGGGTCCCGCCGAGACCCATGTGCGGTAACTGCCAATCCTTGAACTGGGACCATGTCGTTTCCACCGGGCGGGGCACCGTCTACAGCTTCGTGATGCCGCAATACCCGCCGCTGCCCTTCCTGCAATACCCCTATGTCGTTGCGCTGATCGAGCTCGACGAGGGTGTGCGCATCGTGTCGAACCTGTGCGATATCGAGCCTGAGGCGATAACGAACGGGATGCAGGTCGAGGTCTTCTACGAGACCTTCGAGGCTCTCCCCAGCGGGGAAGAACTGGTGCTCCACCAGTTTCGGCCGGCGCGCTGAATTAGAGGAAGCGACACATGGATTTCACTTTCACCGAGGAGCAGGAGACCGTCGCCAAGGTCGCCCGACAGCTCTTCGAGCACCGCGCCACACCAGAGCATCTGACCGACCTCGAAGCGGGTGAAGTACGGTACGACGCCGGGTTGTGGGCCGAGTTGGCGTCGGCGGATCTGCTAGGAA
>JAAZAD010000121.1 GCA_012514505.1 Rhodococcus sp. (in: high G+C Gram-positive bacteria)
GGTCCCCGAGCACCGCGTTCCACTCTGTGCGGCATCTGGCCTTGGCAGATGTCGATGGCGACGAGGTGCTAGATCTGCTGTTGACGGACACCACCGACGACCGCCTCGTCGTGATGCGCGGCGATGGCCAGGGCGAGTTCTCGCTGTCCCATGCGCTGGACGTGCCAGGTGGCCCCGTCGTGACTCCTTCTGATGTGGTGGTCGGCGATTTCGGCGGCTCGGGCAACGCCGATATCGCCGTCAGCGACGTGTTGGGCCACGCGGTAGTCGTCTTCCGTCAGGACGCCGACGGTGAGTTCGAGGTCCGGCCCCCGATCCCCGTAGGACAGGAGCCGCATCGCATGGCTGCGGCGGATCTCGACGGCGACGGCGACGACGACATCGTGGCGAGCAACAGGATGTCCGACACGGTGACCGTGTTGTCGCAAGGGGCATCCGGCTTCGAGGGCGCCGCCTACCCAGTCGACGCTTATCCGACGGCGCTGGCGATCGTCGACATCGATGGCGACGGTGCGCTGGACATCGCGGCAGCGACGGGCGGCTACGTCTCGGTTCTGCGGGGCGCGGAGTCGGGCGGATTCGAGCCATGGGAATCGACTCGGTCGTACGGCGGCTGGGTCTACGAGATCTTTCCCGAGGACCTCGACAGTGACGGCGACGTCGACTTCATCCTCTTGACCGATTCACCGGACTTCACCGCGATGCTCCAGGCAGGTGATGGGAGCTTCTCGTCGGTCGCGGCCGGCGACCTCTCGCCCGGGGTCGACGCGGTCGTTCCCATGCATCTGGACACCGACGGGCACGTGGACCTCCTGATCGCCGACAGGAGCGACGGGCTGCGCACGATGCTCGGCGACGTGCTCCGCATCGAGCCGTACTGGGGTGTTCGCTTCTGGTCGGCATGGGGCGGGTGGCGGTCCCAGGATGAGATGGCGACCATCCGCAACACCGGATCGGATGCGATCACGATCGACACGGTCGCGTTCGGCGGACCGCCCAACGGCTTCGGGCTTCATCCGGTCAACTGCATCGGGACGACACTGGCCCCCCGTGAGGCGTGCAACTTCTGGGTGAGCTTCTTGGCGCCGAGAGATGTCAACGACGACGTTGGTGCTTCGATCAGGGTCGCTGCGGGCGCAATCGAGCGGCACCTTGGGGTTGGAGCTAGCGTTCAGCAGGCAGGATACCTCCGCGCCGACGTAGTCAGTGTCGACTTTGGCGAAGTGGCGCGTGGAGAGATCGACTCCACCCATGGCGTTGAGGTCACCAACGGTGGCAGCACATCTGTCCGGGGAGTAGCGGCCCGAATCAGCTCTCACGAGAATGCTTGGACCGTGCGCGGCTGTCCATCGCCTGTTCTGGACCCTGGCGAGTCATGCACTGCGTACATCACCTTCGCGCCACCGATGGTCTCCGGCCGGAACAGGAGCCTGATTGGCGGCTCACTACGTCTTAATGGAGTCGCTGACGGGTCTGGCGGACCGGTCTATACGAGCGTTTCGCTGTCGGGCACCGTCCCGGTGGTAGCCAGGAGGCCCGTACTGCGACAGCCCGTGGTACCAACTGCTCAACATCCGACCAGTGCTTCGGTGGCTGCTGCCCTGCGACGCTCGGTTCGGCCGATCGCGCGGATAGTGCGCGGTGGGCCTCGGAGGAAGCTGCGGCTGGGCAGGTTTGGCGTAGGTACGCAGGGTGTGCTCCAGCTGCGCATTCGTGCGCGCGTCGGCGGGCGGTGGGTTCGAATCGCCAAGGGTGGCGGCACGGTCGGCTCGACCGGGAGCGAGCGGGTGCGGTTCTCGCTGAACCGGGCCGGCCGGCGAGTTCTGGCGGGCCCGAAGCCCGTGCGGATCGAGGCGCGCTTGCGCTTCCGCGCGGTTTCGATGAATCACGTGTTCAAAGCGTCGGTCACCAGGATTGTCAGGCCCAAGCGCAAGCCCCGCTAGCGCAGCGCCCGCAGGTCGGCCGGGGTGGCGGTGCGGAGGTCGAGGTCGTGGCCGATCTCGGTGACGAC
>JAAZAD010000122.1 GCA_012514505.1 Rhodococcus sp. (in: high G+C Gram-positive bacteria)
GCCCTCAAGACGGTGCAGGACGCCGACCGTCTGCGTCGCCAGATCGTGAGCTGCTTCGAGGAAGCCCACACCACCACCGATCCCGAACGGCGCCGGAACCTCCTCAACTTCATCGTCATCGGCGCAGGCCCGACCGGAGTCGAGCTGGCCGGACAGATCAAGGAACTCGCCGGCCGCTACTTCGCGAAGTCCCTCCGCGACATTACCGCCGACGACGTCACGGTGACCCTCGTCGAGGGCGCGAACGAGGCACTTCCGGTCTTCGGCGGCAAGCTGAGCAAGTACACGCTCGAATCGCTCGAGAAGTCGGGCGTCGAGGTCGTTCTCGGCACCATGGTCACCGACATCGACGAGAACGGTGCAACCCTGTCGTCGCCGTCCAGCGGCTTCGAGGAGCGGCTCACCGCAGAGACCATCATCTGGTCGGCAGGCATTCAGGCCAACGACTTCGCGTCCGTGCTCGCCGAGCGCACCGGTTGCGAGACCGGCCGCGGCGGACGTCTGCTGGTCGACGAAGACCTCACCGTCGGCAAGTACGACGACATCTACGCCATCGGAGACATGGCGTCCCTCAAGGACTTCCCGGCGCAGTCGCCGTTCGCCATGCAGGGTGGCCGCCACGTCGCGGCGATCGTCAACGGCAAGCGCGAAGCCGGCACCCCCTTCTCCTACAAGGACAAGGGCAGCATGGCGATCATCAACCGATTCCGCGCCATCACCCGTGTCGGCAAGGTCGAGCTGACCGGCTTCGTCGCCTGGATGCTGTGGCTCGTCGTGCACCTCGTCTACCTGGTCGGGTTCCGTAACCGGTACGTCGCCGTCATGTCCTGGTGCGGATCGTTCCTCGGCCACCGTCGCCCGCACTTCTACTACGCGCAAGATCTGCCCACGGAACCGGCAGGCTCGAAGAAGGAACCCGAACGGGCCGCCGCCTGACCACCCCTGTGAGTGGTTAGCGAGTCCAGAGGCTCGTTAGTCGTGCACAGAAGGGGTGGACCCGCGCAGATACGCACCGAGAACTCCCGCCAGTTGATCGACGCTGGCGGGAGTTCCCGCTTCCAGTCCGTCGAGTGACTGCGCGCCGGCGAAGCGGTCGAACACCGCGCCTTCCACCACGCTGACGAAGTCGGCACCCGCAGTATTCGGGTCCGTCGCCCCGAGCGCCCGAAGCAATTCGACGGCACGGGGGCGTGAGAACAGACTCCGTGCCAGCAATGGGTGCAGTTCTGGGTCGTTCGCCAGTTCGACTGTCAGGGCATATCGAGCGCGGATGTCGTCGATCCGCTCGCCGAGCAAGCGGTCCAGAATCTCCGCGGCAAAATGGGCCATGCCGTCCACTGTCGGGGCCGCATCCGATGACGCGAAGGCTGATTCGAAGTCCCGCCTGGATCGTTCCGTGAGCCGGCGGACCGTCGCTTCCAGCAGTGCTCGCTTGGTTCGGAAGTAGTAGGAGGTCGACCCGTTCGGCAGATCGAGCTCGACGTCGATTGCGCGGTGGGTCAGACCTCGGAGACCGGCGCGAGCAATCACCGAGATGGCGGCGTCCGCGATCTGTTCGCGTCTGTCGGTCATGTTGTCTCCCCGCTCACATCGGCTCTGCGTCCATTGACCACGTGAACTCTACATCCATAGAGTTTCCTCTATGGATGTAGAGTTGCAGTGGGACGATGCGCAATGTGTCGCCGTCGATCGACTCGAGGCCACGGCACGCCGATTGAACAGGAGGCGGCCGTGGACTGGGAATCGCGGCCCGGTGGGGGTCTATCTGTGGGGGCCGGTCGGGCGCGGCAAAACGGTCGTGTTGGACGACTTCTTCTCGAAGGTGACCGTGCCGAAGCGTCGCGTCCACTTCCATGCGTTCTTCGACGAACTGCACCGCAGCGCACATATGTCAGGGTCCGTCGACCGGGCGATGGGCGAGATTCTCCACGGTGTGCGTCTGCTGTGCTTCGACGAGTTTCATGTGCACGACGTCGGCGATGCCACGCTTTTGACTTTGCTGCTCAAGCACATCGAGGCGCGGGGAATCACGCTGGTCGTCACCTCCAACTACCCACCGAACGGGCTGTTGCCCAATCCCTTGTTCCATCACGTCTTCCAGCCGTCCATCGACTGGATCGAGCGGCACCTGCATGTGCTGCCGGTGGATGCGGGTGTCGACTACCGGGTGGGCGGAACGGTGAACGCCGAGAACGAATACTTCGCTTCCGGGCGCTATATCGAATCCGATGATCCGATTCTGCCGGGAGAGCAGTCGCGGCAGACCCTGTACCCGGGCAGTCGCGGAGTGAGTGCACTCGAGGTGGATGGGAGTGCGGTGTGGTTCGACTTCTGGGATCTGTGCGCGTCGCCGACCGCAGCGACCGACTATCTCGTGCTCACCGAGACGTATCGGTGGTGGACGATCAGCGGTGTGCCCCCACTGGTGGGTGCCGGTCCCGATGCGATTCGGCGATTCGCCAACGTCATCGACGTGCTCTACGACGCGAACGTCGCCATCACCGTGATCGCGGAGGCACCGTTGACCGACCTGGTGGCCGGCGCCGAAGGGTCGGTTGATCTCGATCGACTCACCAGCAGGTTGTCACTTCTCACCGCCTCTGTGAGTGGTTAACGAGTCCAGAGACTCGTTAACCACTCA
>JAAZAD010000123.1 GCA_012514505.1 Rhodococcus sp. (in: high G+C Gram-positive bacteria)
CGCCGGCGAGGAGTACCTGATCCTGTCGGCACGCGACGTGCTGGCTGTCGTCTCCAAGTAGGCCATACGTTTTCCGCCCCGGCGTCCCGCACAGGATTCCGGGGCGGACTGCGTTCACGCGTGTAAGCGCGAAATCGTGCTTACCGATATTGCAGGAGTAGACGGAGACACATGTCCAAGCAAATTGAGTTCAACGAGAACGCGCGCCGTGCACTCGAGCGTGGAGTCGACCAGCTTGCCGACGCGGTCAAGGTGACGCTCGGCCCGCGCGGCCGCCATGTGGTGCTGTCCAAGGCGTTCGGCGGGCCGACGGTCACGAACGACGGCGTCAGCATCGCACGCGAAATCGAGATCGAGGACCCGTTCGAGAACCTCGGCGCCCAGCTCGTCAAGAGTGTCGCCACCAAGACCAACGATGTCGCCGGTGACGGCACGACCACCGCAACGGTGCTGGCCCAGGCCCTCGTTCGCGGCGGGTTGAAGAACATCGCGGCCGGCGCCAACCCGATCGCTCTCGGTGAGGGCATTGCGGCGGCGTCTGCGAAGGTCGCCGAGGCATTGCAGGCAGCGGTCACTCCCGTCGAGGGAAAGAAGTCCATTGCCCAGGTCGCCACGGTCTCCTCGCGTGATTCGGAGATCGGCGAGATGGTCGGTGAGGCCCTGACTCGTGTCGGAGCCGACGGTGTCGTGACGGTGGAAGAATCGTCGACACTCGCCACCGAGCTCGTCATCACCGAGGGCGTCCAGTTCGACAAGGGCTTCCTGTCGCCCTACTTCGTGACCGACCTCGACGCACAGAAGGCGATCTACGAGGACGCGCAGATTCTGCTGTTCCGCGAGAAGATCGCGTCGCTGCCCGACTTCCTGCCGCTGCTCGAGAAGGTCGCGGAAAGCGGAAAGCCGCTCCTCATCATCGCGGAGGACGTCGAGGGCGAGGTTCTGTCGACGCTGGTCGTCAACTCCATCCGCAAGACGATCAAGACTGTCGCGGTCAAGGCGCCGTTCTTCGGTGACCGTCGTAAGGCGTTCCTCGACGACCTGGCAGTGGTCACCGGCGGCACGGTCATCACCGCGGATGTCGGCTTGACGCTCGCGGATGCCGGTCTGGAGCTGCTCGGTAGTGCCCGCCGCGTCGTCGTCAGCAAGGACGAGACGACGATCGTGGACGGCGCCGGCACGGACGCCGACATCGAGGTTCGCGTCGCTCAGCTGCGTCGCGAGATCGAGAACTCGGACTCCGACTGGGACCGCGAGAAGCTGGAAGAGCGCCTTGCGAAGCTGGCCGGTGGTGTTGCCGTCATCCGCGTCGGTGCTGCCACCGAGACGGACCTCAAGGAGCGGAAGTTCCGCGTCGAGGATGCCGTCAATGCTGCCAAGGCTGCGGTCGAAGAGGGAATCGTCCCCGGTGGCGGTTCTGCACTCGTTCAGGCGGGCACCCAACTGGCCGACGGACTCGGCCTCACCGGTGACGCAGCGACGGGTGTCGCTGTGGTCCGCGAAGCGCTCAAGGCCCCGCTGTACTGGATCGCGTCCAACGCCGGACTCGACGGTTCGGTCGTCACCAGCAACGTTGCCGAACTTCCGAAGGGGCATGGCTTCAATGCCGCAACTCTGGAATACGGCGACCTGCTCGCAGACGGTGTCGTCGACCCGGTCAAGGTCACGCATTCTGCCGTGGTCAACGCAGCTTCCGTGGCGCGCATGGTTCTCACCACCGAAAGCGCGGTTGTGGAAAAGCCGGTAGAGGAGGACGAAGAAACGGGTCACGGGCACAGCCACTGACCGAACGCTTCGGCTTCGTAACGAGGGAGCTCCCGCACACACGGTGTGCGGGAGCTCCCTTTTCGTCTGTCCGGTCGAATCAGACTGCGATGCGCTCCCGGCGGTGGCGGGCGTGGGTTTCGCGTTCGGCCTCGGACATTCCGCCCCAGATGCCATAGGGCTCCGAGACCGAGAGTGCGTGGGTGCGGCACTGGGCGAGTACCGGGCAGCGGCGGCACATTTCCTTCGCGATCGTTTCGCGTTGGACTCGTGCACGTCCGCGTTCGCCGTCCGGGTGGAAGAACATCGCCGAGTCGACGCCACGGCACAATCCGTGCATCTGCCAATCCCAAATATCTGCGTTGGGCCCGGGAAGGGTGTTCGGTGCAGGCATGTCGACTCCTTTGCTGCCCGCTCGCCATTTCGACGACGAGCGGACCTGGATGCTGGTCTTGCGGAACCGAATGGGTCGCGGTTCGCACCCGAACGATTCACTGGGGCTAACCGTATGCCCGTCTCCGAAATCGCGTCAACATTGGTTCAGGGTGGTGATTTCCATATGCCGAGATTCGAAAGTTAACCGTGAAAGTGTTTACATTGCCCGGGTTTCGTGATTGCTGTTCGTGTTGAAGAAGTGCGGTGTGCGGGTGACCATGTTGCGGCCACGCAGTGGCCGAACTTGCATGATCGCGCACCGGCAGCGGTGGGCTCACCTGGACCGAGCATGTCAGTATCTGTGCTGGCCAAACGGTTAGGAGTGGCTCCCTCGACGCTGCGGACCTGGACCGGCGGTACGGAATCGGTCCCTCCAAACACGCTCGCGGACGTCAGTGCCGATACACGCCAGCGGACGTAGCGCGACTCGAATGCATGCACCGGGCATTGGCGTCGGGGTCGAGCCTCGCCGACGCGGTGCAGCATGCAATTAACCTGGATTCCACCCGCACGTCAATAGGTGGACATCAACTCGACAAATGTACATTTGCCGACATTTTGGTGAACTCTGGACGAATTGGGCAAATCGATCATGGCATTGCGGCAGTAACCGATGGCATTGCGTCGGAAACCCATCACACTGCAGCAATCCATGAGGTCGAGGCGGCGCCTCGGGGTGGTCTGTCGCCCCGATGGGATGATCACGTGGTGTCGACTTCCCTCATCAACAGTGCGATTTCCCGGTACGCCTTCGGTGACCGACCCGGTGATCTTCCGATTCCTGCACCCGTGAGCGTCGAGGAGAGGTGGATGCATGCGGTGGTGCTCGGCGGGCAGGGGCGATATGCGGCTGCGCGTGCGGGGCTGGACGAACTGCTGCGGAGGGAGAGGTCCGGCCCGGTTGCGTCGCTGGCGTCGAGCACCCGCGCTTCGCTGCTGAGGCAGACCGGCTGGCATCGGCAGGCATCGGCGTGGGACGGCCGTGCCCTGGCCGTGCTTGCGGGGGTCGAGGACAGGGATCGCGGTCTGCTCTTCGCGGCGGCCCGGTGTGATGCGCTGACGGGGTTGGCTGCGGATGCGCTGGGTTGCGGGCGCCTGGCCCTCGGTTGGCAGTTGCTCGGGAGATGCCAGGAGGACCTGATGGTGTTCGAGGATCGTGTCGGGGCTGCAGCCGTCTGGCGGCAGCGGGTGCGTCTCCACTGGGTGAGTGCCGAGCTCGCACTTGCGGGGGCAGACTTCGGCGAGGCAGGCCGCCACGCCCGGGCTGCTTCGGAGATTGCGGAACGTGCCGAATCGGTGCGGCACCGGGTGAAGTCGGACCTGCTGCTCGCCGCGACCATGACGGGGGAGCCGGACGCACGGCCGGCCGCCGAGCTTGCGGGGAATGTGCTGACTCGCGCCGAGCGGCACGGATTGGTGCCGTTGAAGTGGGCGGCTTCGATGTTGCTGTCTGGTGTGACGTTCGACTCGTCGTGGGAAGCCGAACGCGAGGCGTGCGAGTTGCTGATCCGCCGGCGTGGCGGGCGCTTCAACGTCTGATTCACCTGGTCAAGCGTCCAGGATCGTCGGCAGGGTGGATGCGGACGCGAAGCGAACCATTCGGACCGTTACGCTGACATTTGTTCCGCTGAGAGCGGGAGCACACCCGTCGGGGGGTGCCACTGTAACGCCAGGAAAATCACTCACGATGACTAACACGAGCGAGGAGTTGGACTCCGCTGTCGCTGCGGCAACGCAGGGTGATCGGGCCGCTCTAGCTCGTGTCCTCGAAAGTATTCGACCACTGGTTGTGCGGTATTGCAGAGCCAGGGTCGGGGCTGCGGAGAGAGGTCAACTCTCGGCAGACGATGTGGCGCAGGAGGTGTGCCTGGCTGTGATGACCGCCCTTCCGCGTTACCAGGATCAGGGTCGTCCCTTCATGGCATTCGTCTACGGGATCGCTGCACACAAGGTTGCCGACGCTCACCGAAACTCCGCGCGTAACAAATCGGAGCCGATGGCCGACGTACCTGATGTCATCGCTACCGGCGACGGCCCTGAGCAACGGGCGCTCGACTCGGAAGCTGGGCGACAGATGAACGATCTGTTGAGCCTGCTTCCGGAGAAGCACCGGGAGATTCTCGTTCTCCGGCTCGTGGTCGGAATGTCGGCGGAGGAGACGGCAGCAGCTGTAGGCAGCACCGCAGGCGCTGTACGCGTGGCTCAACACCGAGCCATTGCGAAACTGAAGAAAGAAGTCGCGAGAGCAGGTGAGAGATATGGCTAAAGGGAACAAGCGGAACAGTGGTTCCCATGCCGATCTCCCGGGAGACGACGCCCCCGTGGACATTGCGGCAGTTCGCCGGGACGACGCCTTCATCGAGGCGCTCTCCGGCAATGGAAACGTCGAGACCCAGACCCCCGAGCAGTACGAACTTGCTCTGGTGCTCGCCGACTGGCGTTCGAGTATCGTCTCCAAGCCCATGCCTGAGGGGCCGAGCATCGACGAGGTCGTTGCGGCTATCGAGAAGAACAACCGGACGGCGGCCACTCGCGGCCGACTGCGTTTGCTTCGCCCCATTGCGGGCGCGGCGGCCGCCATCGCGGTCGTGATGGGCGGCGCCACGATCTTCTCGTACAACGCCGAGCCGGGCGACCCGTTGTGGAACGTCAAAGAGGTCGTGTTCAGCCAGCAAGCCGATTCCACGGTGGCCAAGATCGATACCACTTCGCAACTGGAGCAGGCCGAGAAGCTGATTGCTTCCGGTGATGCTCGCAGCGCCCAGGCGGTACTCGCAACAGCTTCTGCACGAGCCGACGACGTTCGTGACGAGAACGCTCGAGGCGAGTTGCAGCAATGGCGTGAGCGGCTGTCCAACGAAGTCGAGAAGATGCAACCCGAGGCTCCTGCCGCGACGCCGCGCACGACGGCGCAGCCGCCGGCTCCCGGTGGTCCGGGTTCGCAGCTTCCCCTACCGGGCCTGCCTGGACCCGAAACGGCCCCGTGGCAGGATCTCCTACCGACCGACCTGCAGATCTTGCCGTCCGTGCCTCCGGTGAATCCTTCCCCGGTGCCCGACCCGTCGACGGTGCCGTCCCCGGCAGATCCACCGGTGGATCCGTCCACGGTGCCGTCCCCGGCAGAGCCGCCGGTGGACACACCCTCGGATCCGCCGACCAAGCCGGCAGATCCGACGATCATGAAGAGCCCGGGCGACAGTACGGTGCCGACGTCGAAGAGTCCGACCCCTCCGCCGCCGTCACCGCCCAAGTCCACTGCGTCGGCTCCGGCCCCGGCAGTACCGGTCAGCTAGTCGACCGCCAGGATCGCAGAAAACTGTGGCCCGACACCGTGAGGTGTCGGGCCACAGTCGTGTCTGGAGTGGAATGTCTCGGTCTGGCCAGGTCTCGGCTACGGCTTGGTCAGGACTCGAAACCGTCGCCGTGCATAGCGTCGTTCATCGACGCATCCGCGTACCCGCGGCAGTAGTCCCACGTGACGTACGCCTCGGGGACTGGGTCGTATGCGGGCTCGTGGGGGCGGACGGTGCCGTCGACGAGGAGCTGCAGCAGGTTCGCGCGGAGCATGTCCCAGTCGTGGTAGTGGTCTTGCTGGCAATCTTCGCAGCAGACGACGAGCCCGCGGACACCTCGGTGCGAGAGCAGGGCTTCGTATACGGCGAGGTCGGCCAGGTCCTCTTCCACTGCGAGTCGCTCGTGTGGATCGAGTGGCTGGCCCGGCTCTAGGGCGTCGAGGGCTGCGGACGGGTCGGCGGGGTCGCCGGCGAAGGGGTCCGGGGGCAGACCGGGAGGCAGTTGATCACGCACAGCACCACGGTACTCAGGTCTTGGCGGTCTGCGCCAGCCGTTCGTCGTACACGCAGCGTGGGTGGTGTGACGTCGGCGTGGCCGAGGCCGATACGATGGTGCACAGTGCTGGGAATATCACGCCTCGTGCATGCCTTGTTCAGGAGTGGTCGCATCCTCGGGGCACTAATGTGAAACCCAACCGATGTGAACCCCACAGATGTGGATCCCACTGACGTGAACTCACGGACTACCGCCGCATTTATCGTATTCACTTTTTATCTGGAGGCCCGAATCGCATGACTAGCTCCACAGGGCAGGTACACACCGGTGGCGACGACCCGAACAAGGTCGCCATGCTCGGGCTGACGTATGACGACGTCCTGCTTCTCCCGGCGGCATCGAACATCACTCCGAATCAGGTCGACACCTCCAGTCAGCTGACTCGTGACATTCGTCTTCGGGTTCCGTTGGTCAGTTCGGCCATGGACACCGTCACGGAATCGCGGATGGCGATCGCCATGGCGCGCGCCGGCGGCATGGGTGTTCTCCATCGAAACCTTTCCATCGAAGCTCAGGCCGGTCAGGTCGAGACGGTCAAGCGTTCCGAGGCCGGGATGGTGACCGACCCGGAGACGTGTGCGCCGTCGGACACGCTGGCCGAGGTCGATGCCAAGTGCGCCCGCTTCCGTATTTCGGGCCTGCCGGTCACCGACGCGTCCGGGCAGTTGGTCGGCATCATCACCAACCGCGACATGCGGTTCGAGGTCGACATGAGCCGCCCCGTGTCGGAGGTCATGACGAAGGCGCCGCTCATCACTGCACGTGAGGGTGTGACGGCAGACGTCGCGCTCGGCCTGCTCCGTCGCAACAAGATCGAGAAGCTGCCGATCGTCGACGGACAGGGCAAGCTCACCGGTCTCATCACGGTCAAGGACTTCGTCAAGACGGAACAGCATCCCGACGCCACCAAGGATCGCGACGGTCGCCTGCTCGTGGGTGCCGCGGTCGGTGCCGGTGACGAGGCGTGGAGTCGTGCGATGGCGTTGACCGACGCCGGGGTGGACGTCCTGGTCGTCGACAGTGCGCACGGACATTCGGCGGGTGTCCTGGACATGATCGCCAAGCTGAAGGCCGAGGTCGACGAGCGCGTGCAGATCATCGGCGGCAACGTCGCGACGCGGGCGGGTGCTGCAGCACTGATCGAGTCCGGTGTCGACGCGGTCAAGGTGGGTGTGGGTCCGGGTTCGATCTGCACCACGCGAGTCATTGCCGGGGTGGGTGCACCACAGGTCACCGCAATCCTCGAGGCGGCCGCGGCGGCCAAGCCGCACGGTGTGCCGGTCATCGCGGACGGTGGTCTCCAGTTCTCCGGAGACATCGCCAAGGCACTGGCTGCCGGCGCGTCCACCGCGATGCTGGGCTCGTTGTTGGCAGGCACCGCCGAGTCTCCCGGTGAGCTGATCCTCCTCAACGGCAAGCAGTACAAGAGCTACCGGGGAATGGGATCTCTCGGGGCCATGCAGACTCGGGGTTCCGCGAAGTCCTACTCGAAGGACCGGTACTTCCAGGACGATGTGTTGTCCGAGGACAAGCTGGTGCCGGAAGGTATCGAGGGCCGTGTCGCCTACCGTGGTCCGCTCTCGCAGGTCACTCATCAGCTCACCGGCGGACTGCGCGCCGCAATGGGATACACCGGTGCATCGTCCATCGAGGAACTGCAGAACGCGCAGTTCGTTCAGATCACGGCTGCGGGACTCAAGGAGAGTCACCCGCACGACATCACGATGACGGTAGAGGCACCCAACTACGTCGCCCGCTAGTCAGACCAGTCACGAGTCACACCAGTCACGAGAAAGGGGCGCGCGTGCGCGACCTCGTTGAGATCGGCATGGGCCGCACGGCCCGACGCACCTACGAGTTGGACGATGTCGACATCGTTCCGTCGAGGCGTACTCGCTCCTCCAAGGAGGTGTCCACGGCCTGGCAACTCGACGCCTACCGGTTCGACATCCCCGTGTTGGCGCACCCGACGGACGCATTGGTGTCGCCGGAGTTCGCGATCGAACTGGGCCGCCGCGGCGGACTCGGTGTGATCAACGGTGAGGGTCTGTGGGGTCGTCACCCCGACGTCGAGGCGAAGCTCGCGCAGGTCGTGGCGCTGGCCGAGAAGGACATCGATCCGGACGCCCCGGTGAAGTTGCTGCAGGAATTGCATGCCGCGCCGTTGCAGCCGGGGCTCCTCGCGGCCGCTGTTGGGCAGGTGCGCGATGCCGGTGTGACCACCGCGGTCCGGGTCAGTCCGCAGAACGCGCGTGCGCTCGCCCCCGAGCTGATCAAAGCTGGTATCGACCTGTTGGTCGTGCACGGCACGATCATCTCGGCCGAGCACGTCGCCAACAACGACAGCGAGCCGCTGAACCTGAAGACCTTCATTTCCGAGCTCGACGTTCCGGTTGTGGCCGGGGGAGTGAGCGATCACCGCACGGCCCTGCACCTGATGCGGACCGGCGCGGCCGGTGTGATCGTTGGATACGGGTCCACGGAAGGTGCCACTACCACCGGTGAGGTGCTGGGTATCGGTGTTCCGATGGCGACGGCGATCGCCGATGCCGCAGCGGCGCGACGCGATTACCTGGATGAGACGGGCGGACGCTATGTCCACGTGATCGCCGACGGCGACATCACCTCGTCCGGCGATCTTGCGAAAGCGATCGCGTGTGGCGCGGATGCGGCCATGCTGGGTGCGCCGCTTGCCGTTGCGAAGGAGGCTGCGGGCGGTGGCTGGTTCTGGCCGTCGGCTGTTGCCCATCCGTCGGTGCCGCGAGGTGCACTCCTCCCGGTGTCGTTCGGTGAGGACCGCCCGACTCTCGAGCGGGTACTGGTCGGTCCTTCCGACGACCCGTTCGGTTCGCTCAACTTCGTGGGTGGGCTCCGCCGCTCGATGGCAAAGGCGGGGTATTCGAGCCTCAAGGAATTTCAGAAGGTCGGGCTCACGGTTCGGGCCTGACGAACAGCACCTGCCGAACGCCGTGCCAGCAGTGACGTCTGCTGGCACGGCGTTCGTCTCGTATGTGTGTGGCTGCCGGTAACACTAAGGCCACCCTTGTGGTAACTGTCACAACTGCGCAGGGCATACTCGTGGGTACGTTCCGATTCGACGGTGGAGGTATCCCAGTATGGGCACGAAGCGAGCGACCGATTACGACGTGTTGATCGTTGGATCCGGTTTCGGGGGCAGTGTGACAGCCCTCCGGCTTGTGGAGAAGGGGTACAAGGTCGGCATTCTCGAGGCCGGTCGTCGCTTCGCCGATGCCGATTTCGCCAAGACCAGCTGGGACTTGAAGAAGTTTCTGTGGGCGCCGCAGTTCGGGTTCTTCGGTATCCAGCGCGTGCACCTGTTGCGCGACTGCATGATCCTCGCCGGCGCAGGTGTCGGCGGCGGCTCGCTCAACTACGCGAACACGCTGTACAAGCCGACGGCCCCGTTCTTCAACGACCGGCAGTGGGCGCACATCACCGACTGGCACGACGAGCTGAGTCCGTACTACGAGCAGGCCCGCAAGATGCTCGGTGTCGTCCAGAACCCGCACATGACCCCGGCCGACAACATCATCAAGTCGGTCGCAGAGGACATGGGTGCCGGTGACACCTTCATTCAGACGCCGGTGGGTGTGTACTTCGGGGAGCCCGGCAAGACCGTGTCCGACCCCTACTTCGGCGGTGTCGGACCGGATCGAACGGGCTGCATCGAGTGCGGTGAGTGCATGACCGGCTGCCGCCACGGCGCCAAGAACACGTTGCTCAAGAACTACCTCGGGCTCGCCGAGAAGGCCGGCGCCGAGATCATCCCGATGACGACAGTCAGTGGCCTGCGTGAGGTATCGGACGGAACGTGGGATGTGCTCACCCGGCGCACCGGTCCGCTCAAGAAGCGTGGGCGCAAGACGTACACCGCTGCAAACGTGGTGCTGGCCGCAGGTACGTGGGGCACCCAGCACCTGCTGTTCGACATGAAGGACACGGGCGCGCTGCCGAAGCTGTCCGACAAGCTTGGTGTGCTCACCCGCACCAACTCGGAGTCGATCCTCGGTGCCGCGAAGACGAAGGTGGACCCGAAGCTCGATCTGACGAAGGGTGTCGCGATCACGTCGTCGTTCCATCCGTCGTCGGATACGCACGTCGAGCCCGTGCGCTACGGCAAGGGATCGAACTCGATGGCGCTACTTCAGACGCTGATCACGGATGGCGGTGGGGACACACCGCGCTGGCAGAAGCTGCTCCGCGACATCAAAGACAAGCCCAAGGCTCTCACTGCGTTGAATCCCTACCGGTGGAGCGAGCGGACCATCATCGCGCTCGTCATGCAGAACCTCGACAATTCGATCACCACGTACACCAAGAAGGGTTTACTCGGGCGGCGCAAGGTCACCAGCAAGCAGGGCCACGGTCAGCCGAATCCCACGTGGATTCCGGCCGGTAACGAGGCCACTCGGCGAATCGCCGACAAGATCGACGGCTGGGCCGGCGGCACCTGGGGTGACGTGTTCAACATCCCGTTGACGGCGCACTTCCTCGGTGGTTGCGCGATCAGTGAGGACGCGTCGCAAGGTGTCATCGACCCGTATCACCGCGTCCACAACTACCCGACGCTCAGCGTGGTGGACGGCGCGGCCGTGTCGGCGAACCTCGGTGTGAACCCGTCACTGACCATCTCGGCGCAGGCCGAGCGAGCGGCGTCGTTGTGGCCCAACAAAGGTGAGGACGATCAGCGTCCGGCGCAGGGCAAGAAGTACCAGAGGATCCAGCCGTCGACCCCGAAGAATCCGGTGGTTCCGGCGGGTGCACCCGGAGCGCTCTCGTTGCCGATCGTAGGCATCACGAGCGGTGAGCAGAAGGCACCGACCGGCAAGCACGGCGTGGCGTAGCTTTCAGTACGCCCGAGCGGCGTCGGCTGCTCGGGCGTGCCCCGTTAGACTGACCGGGTGTCAGATATCGAAGAGCAGCGTCCTGTACTCGTAATCGACTTCGGTGCGCAATATGCCCAGTTGATTGCGCGGCGCGTGCGTGAAGCGAACGTCTACTCCGAGGTGGTTCCCCACACCACGTCCGTCGACGAGATCGTCTCGCGCAAGCCGCTCGCGGTCGTGCTCTCGGGCGGACCGGCCAGCGTGTATGCCGAGGGTGCGCCGCAGTTGGACCCGACACTGTTCGAGCACGACATTCCGGTGTTCGGTATCTGCTACGGATTTCAGGCGATGGCGGGTGCGCTCGGTGGCACCGTCGCGCACACCGGCACTCGTGAGTACGGGCGCACCGACCTGAGTGTGCAGGGCGGTTTGTTGCACGCCGGGCTGCCTGCGACGCAGCCGGTGTGGATGAGCCATGGCGACGCGGTGACCCAGGCACCAGAAGGTTTCGAGGTGACCGGCACGAGTGAGGGCGCTCCCGTTGCGGCCTTCGAGGATCGGGCCCGCCGACTGGCCGGTGTGCAGTACCACCCGGAGGTGCTGCACTCGCCGCACGGTCAGCAGGTGTTGAGTCGCTTCCTCCACGAGGTTGCCGGGATCAAGCCGGCATGGACCGCCGCCAACATCGCCGATGCCCTCGTAGAGCAGGTGCGCGAGCAGGTCGGCGACGGTAAGGCGATTTGTGGTCTGTCGGGTGGCGTGGACTCCGCCGTCGCCGGCGCACTCGTGCAGCGTGCGATCGGTGACCGGCTGACATGTGTGTTCGTCGACCACGGTTTGATGCGTGCGGGTGAGCGCGAGCAGGTAGAGAAGGACTTCGTGGCTGCGACCGGCGCGAAGCTGATCACCATCGACGCTGCGGACACGTTCATCGGTGAGTTGGCCGGCGTCTCCGACCCCGAGACCAAGCGCAAGATCATCGGCCGCGAGTTCATCCG
>JAAZAD010000013.1 GCA_012514505.1 Rhodococcus sp. (in: high G+C Gram-positive bacteria)
TAGGTTTGCCCGGGCGCCGGCTCGACACGGCGACACAATGGCTAGTGGCTACCTAGGCCAGTCCTAGATATCGGGAGACGACTATGACTCATGTTGCCGACACCCACGATTGGATTCGTGTGCATGGCGCACGCGAGAACAACCTCAAGGATGTCAGCGTCGAGCTGCCCAAGCGCAGGTTGACGGTGTTTACCGGTGTCTCCGGTTCGGGTAAGAGTTCGCTGGTGTTCAGCACGATCGCCGCAGAGTCGCAGCGTCTGATCAACGAGACGTACAGCGCGTTCGTGCAGGGATTCATGCCGACCCTGGCCCGTCCGGACGTCGACGTGCTCGACGGCATCACCGCGGCGATCATCGTCGGCCAGGAACGGATGGGGTCGAATCCGCGCTCGACGGTGGGCACGGCCACCGACGCCAATGCGATGCTCCGCATCCTGTTCAGCCGGGTTGCGGAGCCGCACATCGGTCCGCCCAACGCCTATTCGTTCAACGTGCCGTCGGTGCGGGCGAGCGGTGCGGTGACGGTGGAGAGGGGTGCGGGGAAGACCCAGGCCGAGAAGGTGACCTTCAACCGGCTCGGGGGCATGTGCCCGCGATGCGAGGGCAAGGGTTCGGTCTCCGACTTCGACCTCACCGTGCTCTACGACGACAGTCTCTCCCTCAACGAGGGCGCCCTGAAGATCCCCGGTTACAGCATGGACGGCTGGTACGGCCGGATCTACCGGGGGTGCGGCTTCTTCGATCCCGACAAGCCGATCGCCAAGTTCACCAAGCGGCAACTCCACGACCTGCTCTACAAGGAACCCACCAAGGTCAAGGTCGAAGGCGTCAACGTCACCTTCGAGGGTCTGATCCCGAAGATCCAGAAGTCGTTCCTGTCCAAGGATCTCGACGCAATGCAACCGCACATCCGTGCGTTCGTCGAGAAGGCCGTCGTCTTCTCCACATGCCCGGACTGCGAGGGGACGCGTCTCGCCCCCGAAGCACGGTCGTCGAAGATCGACGGCAGGAGCATCGCGGACGTGTGCGCGATGCAGATCAGTGATCTCGCCGAATGGGTTCGAGGACTGGATCTTCCGCAGGTCGCTCCGCTACTGAAGAGCCTCCGGCATCTGCTCGACTCCTTCGCGGACATCGGGCTGGGATATCTGTCGCTGGATCGTCCCACCGGCACCCTGTCCGGCGGAGAATCGCAGCGCATCAAGATGATCCGCCATCTCGGATCGTCGCTGACCGACATCACCTACGTGTTCGACGAACCGACGATCGGCATGCACCCGCACGACATCGCGCGGATGAACAACCTGCTGCTGCAACTGCGCGACAAGGGCAACACCGTGCTCGTCGTCGAACACAAGCCCGAGGCCATCACGATCGCCGACCACATCGTCGATCTCGGTCCCCGCGCCGGCACCGAGGGCGGACAGGTGGTCTTCGAGGGCACCGTCGACGAACTGCGGCGTGCCGACACCCTCACCGGTCGTCACCTCGACGACCGGGCGTCGCTGAAACCGACGGTGCGCACCCCGAGCGGAGCCCTGAAGGTCCGCGGCGCAGACACGCACAACCTGCAGAACGTCGACGTCGATATCCCGCTCGGCGTGCTCGTCGTGGTGACCGGCGTGGCCGGATCGGGCAAGAGTTCGCTGATCCACGGTTCGGTGGCCGACGGCGACGGCGTGGTCACGATCGACCAGAGCCCCATCA
>JAAZAD010000124.1 GCA_012514505.1 Rhodococcus sp. (in: high G+C Gram-positive bacteria)
CGATGTCGGCCACGATGTTCTTGCCCAGTGTGTCGGCACGCGACACGAGGTCTTCTTCTGCAACAGTCTTCAGCACCGCGAGGGCCGCGGCGGCGCACACCGGGTTACCGCCGAAAGTCGTACCGTGCTTGCCAGGTCCGAGTAGATCGGCAGCGGCACCGGTGGCGACGCAAGCGCCGATCGGCATTCCGCCACCAAGCCCCTTGGCGAGGGTCATGACATCGGGGACGATGCCGACGGCCTGATGCGCATAGAACCATCCGGTTCGGCCGATCCCCGTCTGCACCTCGTCGAGGACGAGCAGAGCACCGTTGTCGGACGTGATCTTTCGCGCCGCAGCCAGATATCCCTCCGTCGGAACGACGACACCACTCTCCCCCATGATCGGTTCGAGGAACACTGCTGCGGTGTCCGAATCGACGGCCTGCGCAAGTGCGTCGATGTCGCCGTACGGTACGAACTCCACACCGGCAGGCATGGGCTCGAACGGAGCTCTCTTCGCAGGTTGACCGGTAAGCGCCAATGCACCCATCGTCCGACCGTGGAACGAGTTCTCTGCGGCGATGATCTTCTTCCGGCCGGTTGCGCGCGCCAACTTGAATGCCGCTTCGTTCGCTTCGGTTCCCGAGTTGCACAGGAACACCCGCCCGGGGGCGCCCAGGTGGGACAGCAGCTCTTCCGCCAGCGCCACTGCAGGCTCGCTCGCGTACAGATTCGAGACATGTCCCAGGGTTCCGAGCTGCGCCATCACCGCTTCGATGATCGCAGGATGCGCATGCCCGAGAATATTGACCGCAATGCCTGCCAGGAGATCGACGAAACGACGACCGTCGGCGTCAGTGACAACCGCACCTTCACCGTGCGCAAGCGCGACGCGAGGAACACCGTAGGTGTTCATCAACGAGTTCGACCACCGTTGTTGAAGCTCTGGTGTACCGGTCATGACTGGTTCCCCTCCGAAGTGTGGGCGGCAGGCGGTGTGCCGGTCGATGTCGGTGTGCTGGTCGAAGCCGGTGTGACCATGGTGCCGATGCCCTCGCCCGTGAACATTTCGAGCAGAACCGAGTGCGCCACACGGCCGTCGATCACGTGCGCCGTGGGCACTCCGCCCCGCACGGCACGCAGACATGCTTCCATCTTCGGAACCATCCCCGAGTCCAGCGAGGGCAGCAGCTGCGCCAGCGCATCCGCATCGATCTCGGTGGCCAGCGACGAGCGGTCCGGCCAGCTTGTGTACAGGCCCTCGACGTCGGTGAGCACCACGAGCTTCTCGGCACCGATCGCCTCGGCGAGTGCTGCCGCTGCCGTATCGGCGTTGATGTTGTGGACTACACCGTCGGCGTCGGGGGCGATGGTCGACACGACCGGAATCCGTCCCGCCGCAATGAGATCCAGAACGGCATCCGGGTTGACGGTGGTCACGTCACCCACGAGACCGATGTCGGCGTGCGCCCCATCCACCATCACCGTGCGCCTGGTGGCCCGGAACAGGTGTGCATCCTCACCGGAGATACCGACCGCATACGGCCCGTGTGCGTTGATGAGTCCCACGAGTTCGCGGCCCACCTGTCCGAAAAGAACCATTCGCACGACGTCCATGACTTCTGGTGTCGTGACGCGGAACCCGCCCTTGAACTCGCCTTCCATCCCGAGTCGGGCAAGCATCGCGTTGATCTGCGGCCCACCGCCGTGCACCACGACGGGATGGATTCCCACCGTCCGCAGAAAGGCCATGTCCGCCGCGAACGCTGCCTTCAGTTCGTCGTCCACCATGGCGTTTCCGCCGTACTTGACCACGACCACTTTGTCGCGGAACTGCTGGAGCCATGGCAGGGCCTCGGCCAGCACGTGGGCCTTCTGATGATCGTCGATTCCCGAAAGTGTCATGACGAGTACGCCGAGTTCTCTTCGACGTACGCATGAGATAGGTCCGTGGTTCGAATGGAGACCTCGTGCTCACCTACGGCCAGGTCGATGCTCAGTTCGATATCGATGCCGGACAGGTCGACTTCCCTGGCACCGGGTGCGCCCACGCCATCGATGCATACCGGGTTTCCGTTGAACGACACCGAGATCTTGTCCGGATCCAGTTCGACCGGCGCGATGCCGACCGCAGCCAGCACACGGCCCCAGTTGGGGTCGGATCCGAACAAGGCCGTCTTCACCAGGCTGTCACGCGCCACCGTCCGAGCCGCGATCAGCGCGTCCTCTTCGCTGGCGGCGCCCCCGACGGTCACGCGTATCCGCTTCGTGACCCCCTCTGCGTCTGCCATCAACTGATCGGCGAGATCGTCACAGACAGCCGCCACAGCCGCGTTCAGTTCGTCCTGCGTTGGCGTGACGTTGCTTGCCCCGGACGCCAGCAGCAGGACCGTGTCGTTGGTCGAGGTGGCACCGTCGACATCCAGCCTGTCGAACGTGACACGCGTCGCCGCGCGCAACGCCTCGTCCAACTGTGCGGCCGTCGCCACTGCGTCGGTCGTCACCACGCAGAGCATCGTCGCCAGTGCGGGTGCAAGCATTCCCGCACCTTTGGCCATGCCGCCGACGTTCCACTTGCTGTCGTGATGCAGCGCAACCTGTTTCGGCACGGTGTCCGTGGTCATGATCGCGTAGGCAGCGTCGGTACCACCGCTGATTCCGCCCGCGAGCTCGTGCACGATCTCGGTGACTCCGGGAAGGAGTTTGTCCATCGGCAACCGGTCACCGATCAGCCCGGTCGAGCAGACGGCGACTTCAACGGCACCGGTGTCGGTACCCCAGTTGCTCAACGCGGACGCAACTTCTTCGGCTGTCGTGTGGGTGTCCTGGAATCCGGGTGCCCCGGTGCAGGCATTGGCACCGCCCGAATTGAGGACCACCGACCGCAACCGCCCCGTCGTCAACACCTGCTGCGACCACAGCACCGGCGCAGCCTTCACCTTGTTGGTGGTGAACACGCCGGCAGCTGCCAGGTCCGGGCCTTCGTTGAACACGAGTGCCAGGTCGGGATTGCCGTTCGCTTTGATTCCTGCCGGGATTCCGGCCGCCCGGAACCCTGAGGGTGCGGTGATGCCCTGATTACGCAGCAGCTTGCCGTACGGCAGGTTCCGAACATCGCTCTGAGCTTCGGTGGTCATGGGGCAACTCCCACAGTCGAGAGACCGGCGGTCTCCGGTAGTCCAAGGGCAAGATTCATCGATTGCACCGCAGCACCGGCGGTGCCCTTCGCGAGGTTGTCGATCGCTGCGACGACCACGAGTTGGCCGGCATCGGCGTCGACCGTCACGGACATCTGCACCGCATTCGATCCGATGACTGCCCCGGTCTGTGGCAGGACGCCGGACGGCAGTACATGAACGAAGGGTTCGTCGGCGTACGCCTTCTCATAAATCGCGCGCACCTCCTCCTCCGACGCCGATGTTGCGGCCGTGCACGTCGCGAGGATTCCACGCGGCATGGGCGCCAGCACGGGGGTGAACGAGACGGACACCTTCCGGTCGGTGAGCGCCGAGAGGTTCTGGATGATCTCCGGCGTGTGGCGGTGGACGCCGCCGACACCGTAAGCACGTGCCGACCCCATCACCTCCGCACCCAGGAGATCCGCCTTCGGTGCACGGCCTGCACCCGAAGCACCCGTCACTGCGACGATGGTAACCCTCGGTTCGACGACTCCGGCCGCGACTGCGGGTGCCATCGCCAGAGTCGACACCGTCGGGAAGCAGCCCGGAACCGCGATGCGCTTCGCACCCTGCAACTTTTCGCGCGCACCGGGCAGCTCCGGCAGCCCGTACGGCCAGGTTCCGGCATGCTCGCTCTTGTAGAACTTCTCCCAGTCCGCCGCATCCGACAGCCGGAAGTCTGCCCCACAGTCGATGATGACCGTTTCTGCTGGTAGCGCTTGTGCATACCGGGCAGAATTGCCGTGCGGGAGGCCGAGGAAGACCACATCATGACCGGACAACGTCTCGACGGACGTCTCTTCGAGCACTCGGTCCGCGAGGGGCAACAGGTGTGGATGCTGCGACGCAAGGGTGGCACCCGCGTTACCACCGGCAGTGAGCGCACCGATCACGATCGAACCGTCGAGATAGGAGGGGTGATTCAGCAGCAGGCGGAGCACCTCTCCGCCTGCATAGCCACTGGCTCCGGCAACGGCGACCCTGATCTGTTTGCCCAATTGCTCAGTCATGAGACTTATTATGCACCATAGTGCAAACTAATTCATCCATCATTTGCCGAGCGATCGTCTGATCTCGTCCAACCTGGCCTTACCAGCCTTCTCACGGGCCGCCCATTGCTCCTCAACCGATCGCCCCGACGCACTCTCGTGGTCGAGTTCCTCGGTACCGGACGCGCTGCCCACCCTGTGCTCGATCTTGTCCCGCACCGAGCCGAAGGTGGGGACCCCGGCCGCGGTGTAGTCGGGTTCGACCGACGGACTCGGTATGCTTGCATTCGGGACGCCTGCATCGGGGACTGTGCCTGCGAAGTCGATCGGCGGCGTCGGCACACCTCCACCACCGCTCGCAGCGGCACGCAGCGACGCAAGGCCCGGCCGATCCGCTGCCACTCTACGAACGACTTCGAGGAACTCGGCGTCGTTCAATTGGGACGCGGCCGTCACAACTTCGTTCACGTCGACCATCGCACTGGCTCCCTACCGTTCGCTACCCGTCCGTCCAGACTACGTTCCGTGAGACCGGCCGGTCAGCTCCTCAGTTCGGCACCGACCGCCGTCGCTGCGGCGGCGACCGCCGCGTCGCGTGCCGCGGATGCTTCGTCTTCGGTGAGGGTGCGATCGGACCCGCGGAATCGCAGAGCGAACGCGAGCGACTTCCGGCCCTCGCCGACCTGTTCACCCTGGAAAACGTCGAACAATCGCACGTCCTCGAGAAGCTCACCACCGCCGTCACGCAGTGCGACCTCGACATCGGCCACAGAAACAGTGTGATCGACAACGACAGCCACGTCTTGCAGAACGGCCGGGAACGGCGACACCCGTGGGGCAGGCAAGCGCTCTGTCAGGGGCAGTGCATCCACATCGATCTCGACCGCACACGTGCGGGCGGGCAATCCAGCGCGCTCGAGAACCGCCGGATGCAGCTCACCCGCGTGTCCGACGACAGCACCGTCGACGAGCAGCTCGGCGCAACGGCCGGGGTGCCACGGCAGGTACTGGGTGGCGCGCAGTTCGACGTCGACGCCCGCCGCCTCGGCGATCGTTCGCGCCGCCGCGAATGCATCTGCAGCCTCCGCCGCCCGTCCCGGACCCCAAGGGCCGCTGGGTTCACGCATACCGGCCAACACCACACCGACGTGGACGGGCTGGTCCGGCAGCGATGCCAGCAGCTCGGATATCTGCTCGTCCGTCGGTCGACGATCGACGGGAAGGGCTTCGACCGGCTTGGTCGCCGGTCCCGGAAGCACGACCTGTGCAATCCCGAAGAGAGATGCGTCCCGCTGACCACGAGAAACGTTGCGGGCCAGTACCTCGAGCAACCCCGGTAGCAGAGTGGTGGCCAATTCCGGACGGTCCGACTCGAGCGGGTTCAGCACCGAGCTCGTCACACGACGAGCATCGTCGGCCTCGAGACCCCACACGTCGAACACACCCGCAGGCAGGAATACCGGAGGCAGAACCTCGACATATCCACCGTGCGCGAGAGCGCGACCCACCGCACGCTTCCGACGTTGCGAGGGTGTGAGCCCACGACCCGCAGGGGCTGCGGGAAGGATCGACGGAATCTGCTCGAGACCCTCGAGCCGCAGCACCTCCTCGACCAGATCGGCCGGCTGGGTGAGGTCCGGGCGCCACGACGGTGGGGTGACGGACAACAGCGCACTGTCATTACCGCTGCGTTCGACCTCCACCGCGCAACCGACCTGCACCAACCGACGTTCTGCGGTTCCTTCCGGATAGTCGACACCAGCCACGCGGCCGGGAAGGTCAACGCTCATGCGAACCTCGCGAGAAGAACTCTGCGATTCCGAACGCACGTCGGTGAGTGCGGGTTCGACGCGGCCGCCCGCGATCTCGACCAGCAACGCCGCTGCGCGGTCCAGCGCTGCCACCGGAATCTCCGGATCCACCACTCGCTCGAACCGCTTCGCCGCCTCGCTCGAAAGCTTGTGACGACGCCCGGTCTTGAAGACCGCCAGCGGGTCCCAGGTGGCTGCTTCCAGCAGCACATCCGTGGTGGCCGCTCCGACCTCGGTACTCGCGCCGCCCATGACGCCGGCAAGGGAGACGACCCCCGAATCGTCAGCGATCACGACGTCTTCCGCGTCGAGAACGCGCTCCACCTCGTCGAGGGTGGTCAGCTTCTCCCCGTCGGTCGCGCGGCGCACGACGAGGTCACCCGTCAGTTTCGCGGCGTCGAACGCGTGCAGCGGCTGTCCCAGTTCGAGCAGCACGTAGTTGGTGACGTCCACGGCAGGCGAGATGGGCCGGATCCCGGACATGAGCAGCCGCCGCTGCAACCACCATGGGCTGACGGCCGCGGGATCGATCCCCGTTACCTTGCGCGCGGTGAAGCGGGTCGCATTCGACTCGTTTTCGACACGGACCGGCCACCCCTGCCCGTCGACCGGAAGCGCAGGCACCTCCGCGGGGTCTGCAAAATCCAGATCGAATCCGCATGCCAGTTCGCGGGTGAGTCCGCGCACCGAGAAGCAATATCCACGGTCCGGTGTGATGTTGAGTTCGATGACGGTGTCGTCGAGGCCCATCAACTCGTTGGCATCGGCGCCCGGCTCGGCAGTACCCGGCTCGAGCACGAGGATGCCGGAATGATCTTTACCGATACCGAGTTCCGCGACAGAACAGATCATGCCGTCGGAGATCTGTCCGTACGTCTTCCGCGACGCAATCGCGAAGCCGCCCGGCAGCACCGCGCCGGGCAACGCCACGACGACCAAGTCGCCCTCGGCGAAATTGCGAGCGCCACACACGATTCCCTGCGGCTCGGCCGCACCCACATCGACCTGGCAGAAGCGAATGGGCTTCTTGAACTCGGTGAGCTCCGTGATCTCCCGAACTCGGCCGACGACGAGAGGACCATCGACCCGCTCGAGCTTGTCGACCTCTTCGACCTCGAGACCGACCCGGACGAAGCCGGCGTCCAACTCCTCCGCCGTGACAGACCAGCCCGGGGTGGCCCGCTGCAGGATCTCGGTCAGCCAGGATTGCGCTACTCGCACGTCTGCTCAGCTCTTTCGTTCGTGAATGCCATTGCATTTGCGATCATGGGTATTGCGATCATGGTGCTCAGCCCTGCACACCGAAGGGCATGGTGAATCGGATGTCGCCCTCGACGATGTCACGCATGTCCGAGATACCGTTCCGGAACTGCAGGGTTCGCTCGAGGCCCATGCCGAATGCGAACCCGGTGTACTCGTCCGGGTCGATTCCCGACGCACGCAACACGTTCGGGTTGACCATGCCGCAACCGCCCCATTCGACCCAGCCTGCGCCGCCCTTCTTGTTCGGGAACCACACATCCACCTCCGCCGACGGCTCGGTGAACGGGAAGTAGTTGGGGCGCATCCGGGTACGGGTGTCCGAACCGAACAATGCACGCGCGAACGCGTCCAGGGTGCCGCGCAGGTTCGCCATCGTCAGACCCTTGTCCACAGCGAGACCCTCGACCTGCGAGAACACGGGGGTGTGTGTCGCGTCCAGTTCGTCGGTGCGGAAGGTTCGTCCCGGGCACACGACGTAGATCGGCACTTCACGCGAGAGCATCGTGCGAACCTGCACGGGCGACGTGTGAGTGCGCAACACCTGGCGCGAATTCTCCGGCGCGACATGGAAGGTGTCCTGCATCGTGCGTGCAGGGTGATCCGGCAGGAAATTGAGTGCGTCGAAGTTGAAGTGCTCGGTCTCGACCTCAGGGCCTTCGGCGACTTCCCAGCCCATGGCGACGAACACGTCCGAGACCTGCTCGGAGATGATGCTGATCGGGTGGCGCGCCCCGACCGGCTGGCGCTGCGACGGCAACGTCACATCGATGGTTTCGGCGACCAGTACCGCCGCGTCACGCTCGGCGAGCAGCACGCCGCGACGTGCTTCGTAGGACTCCGAGACCCGGGTCCTTGCCACATTCACACGTTTGCCAGCGTCGGCCTTCTCCTTGCCGGGCAGCGTCCCCAGCGCACGACGAGCCAAGGCGATCGGCGACTTGTCCCCCATGTGCGCAATCTTCACCTGAGCGAGGTCGTCCAGATTGCCCGCAGCGGTCAGTGCGGTCTCGGCCGCATCCACCGCAGACGTCAGAGACTCCTCGGTGAGGGCACTCGAATCGACCTCCGGCGCTGCGGCGCCCTCCTTGTTAGCCACGAACGACGCCTCTCCTGTACTTCACCGACTGCACCGACTTCACCAACTGCTCCGAACTCACTTCTCGAACTTCGAACTCTCCCCGGCAGATCTTAGGCGATCTGGCGACAGGCCCTCACCCGTCCGCTTTGTGCCTGCTCTGCACTCGAGCACTCGAATACAGACAAATGGACGCCGCCGTTGCCAGATTCAAACTCTCGGCCCGCCCATGGATGGGAATACGCACGCGGTGGTCGGCACGCGCGGCGACAGCCGGATCGAGTCCGTGCGCTTCGTTACCGAACAACCAGGCCGTCGGGGCCGCCAGCAACTCGTCGGCGTCGCCTAGATCGACCTCCCCGTCGGCCGCCGTGGCCAGGATCTGAATCCCGGCGTCGGCGATCGCCCGCAGCACTGCATCCGTGTCGCGCTCACGGGCCACCGGGACGTGAAAGAGGCTTCCAGCAGAGGCACGGACGCATTTTCCGTTGTGCGGATCCACGCTTTCACCCGCCAGAATTGCGGCGTCCGCGCCCATGGCATCGGCCAACCGCAGGACCGTGCCGGCATTCCCGGGCTCCCCGATCCCCACCGGTACGGCGAGAAGCCGCGCGTCGCCGGTGACAGCCTGATCGAGTGGTACGTCCACGAGGTCGCACACCGCGACCAGTCCCGGGGGCGTCACCGTGTCACTGAGCCCCCGGATGGCACGTTCGGTGACGAGCGCAGTACGCACACCTGCCGATTCCGCTCGGTCGAGCACAGCGCCGTAGCGGACCGCTGCATCCTCGGTATGGAACAGCTCGTGGACAACCGTGGTCGCGAGGGCTTCCGCAACCGAATTCTCACCCTCGACGAGAAAACGTCCCGTCTTGCGTCGATCGGCCGTACGCAGCAGCTTCACAGCAGAAACGACCCGTGGGGTTCGCTCGGTGAGCGGATCCACGGGTCGTCTCCGGACTTTCGAACTGCGCGATTCGAGGCTCAGGCCACGTCTCCGGCAGGAGCGTTCACGTCGGAAGGCAGGGCCGCCTTGGCGATGGCCACCAGACCGGCGAATGCTTCACTGTCCGACACGGCGAGCTCGGCGAGGTTCTTACGGTCGACCTCGACCTCGGCCAGACGCAGACCCTGGATCAGGCGGTTGTACGTGATGTCGTTCGCACGAGCCGCAGCGTTGATGCGCGTGATCCACAGCTTGCGGAAGTCACCCTTGCGCGCACGGCGGTCGCGGTAGGCGTAGGTGAGCGAGTGGAGCTGCTGCTCCTTGGCCTTGCGGTACAGGCGCGAACGCTGTCCGCGGTAGCCGCTGGAGGCTTCGAGAATCGAACGGCGCTTCTTCTGGGCGTTGACCGCCCTCTTTACGCGTGCCACTGAAAAATCCTGTCAATCTAGGGGTACTGCTGACGACCCCGGGTGGTCAATGCAAATGTCAGATGTCGAGCAGGCGCTTGATGCGCGGGGTGTCAGCCTTGCTGACG
>JAAZAD010000125.1 GCA_012514505.1 Rhodococcus sp. (in: high G+C Gram-positive bacteria)
CGGGAGCCTCCAATGTGACCGGCGAGGTGCTTCCGATTGCCGAACTCGCCGACCTCGCCCACGCGTGCGGCGCACGGATTTTCGTCGACGGTGCCCAGCTGGTTCCGCATCGCCGCGTCGACCTCGCCGAGCTCGGCGTCGACTATCTCGCGTTCTCGGGCCACAAGCTCTACGCACCGTTCGGTGCCGGGGTGCTCGTCGGACGTCGCGACTGGCTCGATGTCGCGGAGCCGTACCTCGCCGGTGGTGGAGCGGTGCGTGAGGTGGCCCTCGACCGCACCGAGTGGGCGTGCGCCCCTGCCCGGCACGAAGCCGGGTCCCCGAACGTGCTGGGGGTCGCGGCGATCGCTGCCGCGTGCGACACCCTCGCGTCGCACGACGCCGAGGCAGCTGCGCGTCACGAAGAGCTGTTGTGCGCACAGCTCGTCGATGGCCTGCGCGATATTTACGGCGTGGAAATCCTTAGGCTGTGGGATGATTCGGCAGACTGCGTCGGGATCGTGACCTTCGGTATCGACGGTTTCGAGCCCGGTGAGATAGCCGCATACCTCTCGGCCGAACACGGCATCGGTGTTCGTGACGGGCGGTTCTGCGCCCACCCGTTGCTCGCTCGCGTCGGCCTTCCCGGTGGTGCGGTGCGTGCATCGCTGGGATTGGGTAGTTCCTCGGCGGACGTCGATCGTCTGCTCGCGGCGCTTCGGCAGCTGGTGGCGAATGGGCCGCAGTGGTCGTATGCCAAGGCCGACGGGGCCTGGAGTCCGTCGCCGGAGACCCGGACCGGCCTCACGCAGTCGGGCGACGGTGCGGCGGAGTGCGTCTGACGATCGCCGCAGAGATCGACAATTCCCCACGAGATCAGTAGGGTTTTCTCATGGCAGTGTGGAGTTCGGCGCAGGCAGCGGCCCAGTGGTGCCGACGCCACGTCGACCTGTGCCGCACGGCCTCCTGCATCTGTTCGGACTGACGAGGTTCCCGTTCCCGCTTTTTTCGATGCCGAGTTCGGCATATCGAGAGGAATTCTCATGTCCTACAGTAGTACATCGTCGACCGAATCACTGCGTGTCGCAGTCGAATTCGTAGAGGGGTCAGGGTCCGACGTGTGGGCCGATCTCACCGTTGATCGTGACGGTGGTGGGCCGCTCGACCTCAGTGCTGCTCCGCGCACCGTCGTGCGGGTGCGCGCCGCAGATCTACGGGAAGCACGCAAGATGCGCGATCGGGCACGAGCCGATGCCTCGGCGGAAGGCCGCGACCCCGACACCCTCACAGTGCTGGTCGACCTCGAAGTGATCGTCGACCTCGAAGCGCGCGTGGCTCGTCGCCGTGCTCAGGATGCGTGGCGCCGGGCAGGTGGGGGAGTGGCGGGCCTGTCCTATGTCGGTACTCCGACCGGGCTGGCCGGCCTGATCGCGGATATTCATGCCGTGAAGGTCGCCGACGGTGTCACCTTGATCCCGGTGGCCGGCGGCGTCACGGTCGACAACATCGTCGACGGAACCCTGCCGTGGCTCGAGTCTCGCGGACTCATCGAGATCGCACCGTCGTCGGTGGAGTTGGGTCGCAGGTTCGCGGCAGGTAGGGGGCGTGCCACTGGTCGCTCGGACGGTC
>JAAZAD010000126.1 GCA_012514505.1 Rhodococcus sp. (in: high G+C Gram-positive bacteria)
GCCCAATCGCAGCCTTCGACATCGTCGGGCAGGCAGGCTATCAGCACGTATGCAGGAGTGCTGGAGCCCGCCAGGGTGCCGCGGATGCTCCCCTGGGCAGAGGCCGATGCGAACAGTAGGAAGAGGGCGAACACACTGGACAGACGACGCATCTGGACGCCTCCGAAGACGCCCCCTGAGGGGTGCAGCACATTCTGCGGCTACGCCACCCGCGGGTGTAGGGGCAGAATGCGCAGTAGCAGATGGCAGAGTCCCGCTGCGGCGGAGGAGGAAGCGCATGTCCCAGAACACCGACACCGTCAACCGGTACCTTGATGGCTTCAGGTCCAACGATCACGCGCAGATCCTGTCGTGCCTCACCGACGACATCACCTGGACGGTCTTCGGGGCCTTCCGGCTGCACGGCAAGGAGGCGTACGACGCCGCCATCGACGGTGCCCCGGAGTTCATCGACCCGCCCGAGCTCGCGGTGGTGCGCATGGTCGAACAGGGCGACGTGGTGATGGCAGAACTGACCGGTATGGCCAGACGATCAGCGGGCGGCGAGATGCGGATGTCCATGGCCGAGGTGTTCGTGATGCGCGGCGGCAAGATCGCCGAGCGCAGGGCGTGGGTGACGGTCCTCGGCGAGAACGAGTACCGGTAGTGGCGGAATCGGAACTCGGCGTGACTCTGCACCTGGTAGCAGCCGCGACGGCGCACATGTTGGACCGCGTCGACGTGGACGTGTTCGACAACCCGATCGATCCGGAGTCGTTCAGGCAGTTCCTCGCCAACCCGATGAACCAGCTGGTAGTGGCGGTGCTCGAGGATCCGAGTGACTCGGCACGCACGGGCACCGTCATCGGCATGGCGTCAGCCATCAGCTACGTCCATCCGGACAAACCGCTGCAGACGTTCATCAACGAGGTAGGGGTTGCCGAGCGGTACAGGCGGCACGGGATCGGCACGCGTCTCATCGAGTTCCTGCTCGAGCACGCACGGAGCCTGGGCTGCACCGAGGCGTGGGTCGCCACCGAGGTCGACAACGCCGCCGCGCGGGCGCTGTATCGAGCGACGGGTGGTCGGGAAGACACCGAGCGAGCAGTGGTGTACACCTACGACCTTGTCGACGTCGAACGGTGAGTTGAACCCGGACAAACGTACTAGGTCGTCGCCCGACTTGTCACCGTCGCCGCAGCAACCCAGCCGCGGTGAACGCGTCACGCCACATGGCGCCAACCCGACGCCCGTCGGGCACGTCACCGATCCGGCCGCCCTCACCCGTCGGCACCACGAAGCTGAACCGGTACCTGCGCCCGTTCACGGTGAACTGCACTCCGCCACCGAAGTAGTACCAGGGGAACTCGACGTGCCTGACGTCACCGATAGCGACGTTGAAGCGCGTGCCGTTCCTGCCGGCGAACGCCAGGCGCCCGTCGGCCAACTCGAGCGTCCCGTCCTCCGTGCCGAACAGCCCGATGAGCAGCCAGGCGCTGGTGACCAGCTCATCGGGCGCGGCCGACTCGTTGTCTGTCATGCTGTTAAGGGTACCGCCGGTCGCGTGGGCTGAGAAACCCGCGTAAACGGCGCCGTTCACCGAGGTGCACGACTTCGCGATCGGCCAACTCTACGCGCTCGAGTTGGAATCCACCGCCGAGTACATCGACGAGCACAGGTACGGCGTCTCGGGCACGATCAGCATCGACGGTTCCGCGCCCATCGACTTCAGCGGCATGGTCAGCGGACAGGAAGCGCAACGTTACCTGCGACCACAGGCTCGACTACCGTCCCCTGCGCACCTCGAGATCGACCTTCACGACCACCCGTGGCGGATCGATGCGCACCAACCGTACAGCCTCGATCACGGGAACCCGCTCGAGCCGGGGAGTTGGCAGGGGAACATGACACCGGACGGGGGCCCCGAGTCGACCTGGTACACCTTCCGCCTGTGGCGCGCACCGTGATGGTCCACCACAGCGGCGGCGGCGCTAGGCGTGCTTCGCGCCCGGCACTGCGAGCCAAA
>JAAZAD010000127.1 GCA_012514505.1 Rhodococcus sp. (in: high G+C Gram-positive bacteria)
CCGACCACGCGAACTCCCTGCCCGGGGCGGCAACGACCACCTCCGAGCGTGTCTCCCAGGTGCGGTCCGGGGTCACGTTCCGCCCGGTGAAGAAGGCACCGACCTCGGGTCCCTGACCCTCGTCCCACCAGCACTGGGTGCACACCGGCGACCACTCACCGGTCCGGGTCACATCCGACACCAACGCGTACACCTCCTCCGGAGTGGCGCGCACGACGACAGAGGACTGGAGGGTCAGAGGCAAGGTCTGCATGGGCCCCATCCTGCCTGCTCCCCCCACGGGGCCGTCAGGGTGACCCGTCTACGGCTCTCGGGCGAAGGTCAATGTCTCCCCCGCTACCCCCTGGATCCACAGGTCGTTACATGCCACCGCGAGCTCGGGTAACCCGTCCTCGATGGCCGCGAACACGTTTCCCGGCACCCACCCGACGTCACCGTTGATCAGCAGGTTGTTGCGGCCATAGAACAGCGCCAGGTCGGTGGCGCCCTGCTCGTGGTGGGCCTCCGACCCCGGTTCGTACCCGTACGCGGGGTTGCCGATCTCCCACGGCTCGAAATCGAACAGGCACACATCACCGGGAATCGGTGTCACCGTAGGATTTTCACGATGCGGCGCGGTCGTGATTCGCGGGACGAGCGTATACAGCTCGTTGCGTGCGTATTTCGCGTGGAACGCGGCGCCGCTCTGCGGTAAGGCGTTCCACACCGCCTCGCATGTCAGCGGCGCCTCTGCGTCGAGGAGTCGTGCGCGGCAGGAGATGCCACGCTTGTCGAGCGTGATCGTGATGAAGCGGGCCACGGAACCTCCTGGACGCGATCAGACTTCGGCGAGCACCTCGGACCAGATGCCGAGGGCGTCCTCGACCTGCTCGGAGGTGACGATGAGCGGCGGAATCATCCGCACGACGTTCATGTATGCCCCGCAGGTCAGGAGCAACAGTCCCTTGCTCGACGCGAGTTTCTGTGCAGCCGCGGCGCGTTCGCGATCGGGAACCCCCTCGCCAGTGACGAACTCACTGCCCACCAGCAAACCGAGTCCCCGCACATCGCCTACTGCGTCGGTGGCACGTGAACGTGCCCCTTCGAGCAGTTCGGTGCCGCGTGCCGCGGCATTGTCGACGAGGCCTTCCTTCTCGATGACCTCGAGAGTGGCGATTGCGGCGGCGCACGCTACAGCGTTGGCGCCGTAGGTCCCGCCCTGGGATCCGGGCCATGCTTTGGCCATGAGCTCTTCGGATGCCGCGATACCGGACAGGGGGAACCCGCTGGCGAGGCCCTTCGCGATTGTGATCACGTCGGGCCGGGTGTCGAAGTGCTGGTGCCCGAAGAACTTTCCGGTGCGCCCGAATCCGGTCTGGATCTCGTCGAAGACGAGAAGGATGCCGTGCCGGTCGGCACGCTCACGCAGGCCTTGGAAGAAGCGGGTGTTGCCCGGAACGTAACCACCTTCGCCGAGAACGGGTTCGACGATGAACGCCGCGGTTTCGGCCGGTGAGGTGACCGTCGCGAAGAGGTAGTCGAGTTCTTTCAGCGCGAAATCGGTGGCTTGCTCCTCGGTCCATCCGTAGCGGTACGCGTTGGGGAACGGCGCGATGTGCACGCCACCCATCAGGGGGCTGAACCCCGCGGAGAATCGTGTACCGGAGGTGGTCATCGACGCGGCGGCGACGGTGCGGCCGTGGAATCCACCGTGGAACACGATCACGTTGGGACGTCCGGTGGCCTGGCGGGCCAGGCGCAGCGCGGCCTCGACCGCCTCACTCCCCGAGTTCGCGAAGAACAGCGAGTCGAGACCTTCGGGCAGGACGGCGCCGAGCCGTTCGGTGAGTTCGAGCAGGGGTTTGTGCATGACGGTCGTGTACTGGCCGTGGATCAGCGAGCCGATCTGTCGCTGTGCCGCTTCTACGACGTGCGGATGGCAGTGACCGGTGCTGGTGACACCGATTCCCGCTGTGAAGTCGAGGTATCTGCGTCCGTCGGTGCCGTAGATGTAGCTGCCGGCGGCGTGGTCGACGGTGACGGGCGTGGCTTGCTGAAGCAGTGGAGACAGTCGAGTCATGACAACCCTCCCGGGTTCGGCGACCGAGTTCGAATCCCAATCCTATTGTTGGATTGTTGACAATATGCATAACATGGGCGGAGACCGAAGGCAACGGACGAAAGGCATGCCATGCCCGATCAGGCGGTCACTCGGAACGACAAGCTCAGCCCTAACGAAGACGCAGCCATCCGCACGGTCCCGACGGGCCTCTTCATAGACGGTCGATGGCAGGACGCCGACCGCACGATGCCCGTCGTCGACCCGTCCACCGAACGGGAGTTGTGCTCGGTCGCCGACGCGAGCCCCGCCGACGGGATGCGCGCCCTCGACGCCGCGGCAGCCGCGCAGGATTCGTGGGCGCAGACGTCACCGCGTGAACGCTCGACGATCCTCGCGGACGCGTATCGGCTCATGATCGAGAATATCGATCGGCTCGCGCTGATCATGACACTCGAGATGGGTAAGCCGCTTGCCGAGGCACGCGGCGAGGTGAACTACGCGGCCGAGTTCTTCCGCTGGTTCGCCGAGGAGGCCGTCCGCGTCCGCGG
>JAAZAD010000128.1 GCA_012514505.1 Rhodococcus sp. (in: high G+C Gram-positive bacteria)
CAGTTACAGTTAGTTTGCAGGACAAGCAAGGCCCTGTGGCGCAGTTGGTTAGCGCGCCGCCCTGTCACGGCGGAGGTCGCGGGTTCGAGTCCCGTCAGGGTCGCAAGTGGCGACGGATCGGCAGAAAATGTCTATCCGAAGCACTGCGATAGGCATTCGGTTCGGGTGCCGCCCGGCCAGGTAGCTCAGTTGGTACGAGCGTCCGCCTGAAAAGCGGAAGGTCGCCGGTTCGATCCCGGCCCTGGCCACCACGAGTTCGCACGGACTCGGCAATACACCTTCAATCCGTCCCTGTTGCGAGGGGCGGATTTTTGCGTTGAAGGTCCCGTGTTGTGGATCTCCCGGGTTTCGGGGGTCCGCGCTTCAGCCGCCGAGGCGGCGAAAGACGAGCCGCACCGCCAGGTCGAGGTGCGCGATGACCTCCTCCGTGCTCTGCCGGCCGGCAACCCAGGCAACCAGAGCGGACATCCAGACGTCTCCGATGACGTGCGCTGCGTTGAGGTGATCTTCCGACGTGGCGTCTGCGCCGATCGCCTTCGTGAACATGTCGTTGATCACTTCGACGAACGCATCCAGTTCCACGGCGGCTGAGGCGTCGGCGAACATGAACGCGCGCACAAGTGCCTCGTAACGCTGCGGATCGCGTTCCAGGACCGCGGTGTTCTTACGGAGTACGAACATGATGCGTTCGGACGGGGTATCGCCGGGGATCACAGCATCGGAGAAGCGCTCGCGCATGTTGTCGAACACCACGAGCATGCCGACGACCAGGATGTGGTTCTTCGACGGGAAGTAGCGGTACACGGTGCCGAGTGCGACCTCGGCCCGCTCCGCCACGGTGCGCATCTGTACGGCGTCGTAGCCACCTTCGGATGCCAGTTCCATCGAGGCGTCGATGATCCGCTGATACCGCTCGCGTTGTGCGGCCTTTCGGCCGCTGCCGGTGGCGCGCAGTATGTCGAGGGCATTCGTGCGCGTCGCACTGCTCCGAGTCGAGCCGCTCCGCGTTGTGGTGCTTTCGCCGACCATCGTGTGTACAACACCCCTCTGCTACAACGTGCGGATCAACTCTGCTGCGACAGAGCTTATCGTCAACCCTGACGCCAGAGAGGTTCGATGTCCGGGCCCTCCTCCGTTTGTGCCGATCCGCGGAACCGGAAGGCGAACACGATCCATCCGATGATGGCGACGAGGAGAAAACTCACGAGGCGATAGACGACGACGGCCGACAGGGCTTGGGCGCCTGTCATCCCGCTCGCAGTCAGGGCCGGAACCAGGACGGCGTCCATCACGCCCAGGCCTGCGGGCAACAGTGGAATCGCCGAGCCTGCGGCATTGCCGGCAGCGTACGCGACAGCCAATCCGGAATAGCTGGGCGCTCCGCCGATCGCATAGCAGGCGAACGCCAGGCACGACGCATCGGCGACCCAGTTGAGCAGTGACCAACCGAAGGCGCGGCCGGTATCGGCCCGGTCCATCCGGACCGCGCTGATCTGTCCGACGATGTGCTTCCAGGACTTCACACCGTACGAGTTCGGCTTCTTCCGGAGCCGGTTGACGGCCTGTAGCGCGGTGATGCCGACTCCCTCGACCCAATCGGGCCGGGACGCCGCGTACTGTGCGAGCACCAGGAAGGCGAACAGTCCGCCGATGGTGAAGAGCAGGGAGAACGGGTTCGTTCGAGCGCCTACGAGGAGGGCTCCGGCGAGTCCGACGAGCGCGAGGCCGATGCCTTGCAGCGCGCCCGCCATCACCAGCTGCCACGTGGCAACGACAGGGCTGGCACCCCAGATCCGGGTCTGGCGGTAGGTGAACGTGGTGGCGATGAGCGGGCCACCGGGCAGTGTGACGCTCATCGAATTGGCGGCGTAGGCCACGGACAGGGACTGGCGTTGACGTACGTGCACCCCGGCCACCCCGAGCAGGCACCTCTGCACCCTGGCGAAGCTGGACATGGACACGAGTGTCGCGAGAACCGCCGCGCCTACCCACTGCCACCGGATGTCGCCGAGGCTGCGGATGCTCTGCGAGAGATCCGGCCAGATGTAGACGAGTTCGACCGTGAGGATGACGACGAGCAGTGCCCCGAGAATCCACCGCAGGCGCCGACGTTTCCGCCGGCCTTCCGCCGCCTCGGGTTCGGGCGCGTCGGGGTCCGGCTCGGCTCCGCTGGTGTCACCGTGTTCATTCATGTCACACCATGATCGCTCACGTCAGACCGTGTAGCCGCCATCGACGTTCAATTTCTGCCCGGTTATGAACGCTGCACCGTCTCCGGCCAGGAAACATACCGCCTCGGCAACGTCGGCGGCGGTGCCGAACCGGCCCAACGGAATGTTGCTCATCGCGGCGTCGAGGGCTCGCTGGTCGAGGTCGGCCGACGAAATGAGGCGCTGCGCCATCCCGTCGGTGAGCATGCCCGGCCCCACCGCATTGAAGCGCACCCCGAAGCGTCCCTCTTCCGCGGCGAACCCGCGGACGAGCTGATCGATGGCCCCCTTGGTGCCAGGGGACAATCCATCGCGCACCGGGTACCTCTCGGTGGCGGCGGTGGTGACCGCGACGACGGAGCCCGAACTCTCCCGCAGCGCGGACAACGAGGCCTGCACGACGGTGAAGAAGGCGACTGCTTCCTGTTCGACGTGTTGTGCGTAGTCGGCGGGGCTGATCCGAGAGAGGTGCTTCATCGGAACGTGGGGGCCGGCGGCGTGCACGAGGGTTGTCAGGGCACCGAATCGTTCGATCGTCTGCCGCACGACGTTGCGGACGCGGCCTTCGTCCACGAGGTCGGTGGAGAACGAAGCCGCACCGACCCCGAGCAACCGGAGGTCGCCGACGAGGTCCGCCGCGACATCCGCATTGGTCCGGTAGGTGATCGCGACGTCGTAGCCGAGGTGCGCCAGCTGCCGTGCAATTGCGGAGCCGATGCCGCCGGTACCGCCCGTGACCAGGGCTACGCGCGGTGAGTTCGCGGCAATGGGCGCCGGCATCAGACCTCCAACGGTGTCGGACTCCGCTCCAACTTAACAACTGCTTGGTCTCTTTGCTGGATTCGCGGCCACCAGTTCGCGGGGCCCATCAGTTTCACCAATGCGGGCACCAGGAGCATCCGGACGAGCGTCGCGTCGATCAACAGGGCCGTGATCATGCCGATGCCGATGAATCGCATGGGCGTCAGCTCCGACAGTGTGAATGCTCCGGTCACGAGGATCAGCAGGGTCGCGGCGGCGGTCACCACCCGGCCGGTACGCGTGGCACCGGTCATCACGGCCTCGGCAGTGTCCGCGCCGTCGGCCCGGGCTTCGACCATGCGAGAGATCAGGAATACCTCGTAGTCGGTTGACAGTCCGAACACCACCGCGATCACGAGGACGACCATGCCGGCGGGTAGTGGTCCCGGTGTGATTCCGAATGTGCTTGCCAGTAGGCCCTCGTCGAAGACGAGCGTGAGAATTCCGAAGGTGGCCCCGAGGCTGAGGAATGCCATGGCGACTGCCTTGATCGGCAACACGATCGAGCCGAAGGCCACGTACATCAGGACGAACGTCGCGACGGCCATCACCGCCAGCATCAGCGGTATCAATCGGATGGTGGTGTCGACTCCGTCGGCGGTGACGGCGGTGGTGCCTCCGAGTTGCCAGTCCATCCCGAGATCGTCCAGGGCGCGTATCCGGTCGACGGCGTTCATCGCCTCCGGTGAGCGGTCGGGCGTCGACAACGACACCCGCAAGGCCACGAACTCGTCGGTGGCCGCGCCGAGTGACGCAACACCGGTGACGTCGTCGACGGACTTCAGTTCGCGTACCGCTGCGCTAACCGAGTCGTTGTCGGGGGCGGTGCCGTCCTCGTCCTTCAGGACGACGAGCACACCGCTGTTCGCGGAAGGAAACTCGTTTGCCAGCCGCTCGGCGGTAGCCCTGGCCGGGCTGTCGGCGGGGAGATCGGTGTGGTCGACGTCGCCGAGCGTCATGCCTGCGATGGGCGTTGCAAGAAGGAAGAGTATCGAGACGATCGAGGCGGCGACGATCCCCGGACGACGCAGGACCGCCGCAGTTGTGCGACCCCAGAAGCGGCGCGCGCGTGCCTCACCGCGCTCGAACGCGTCGGCCCGCCACGACCACTTCCCGATTCGCGTTCCGAGCAGCGCGAGTGCTGCGGGCAGCACGGTCAACGACATGAGCGCCGCCATTGCGACCGCAGACATCGCACCGAAACCGAGGGATCTCAGCATGGGCTGGGGGAATACGAGGGTGCCGGCGAAGGCGCATACCAACAACAGTGCGGAGAAACCGATGGTGCGTCCTGCCGTCGCCATGGTGCGCAGGAGGGCATCGTCCGCGGAGCGTCCCGCGGTGATCTCCTCGCGGAAGCGGCTGACGACGAACAGCCCGTAGTCGATCGCAAGGCCCAGTGCCAGTAGCGATGCGACGTTGACGGCGAACACGTTCACGTCGAACGATTCCGAGATGAATCGTAGCGAGGCGAGGGAGCCGAGTACGGCAAGTACGCCGACGCTCACGGGTAGTGACGCTGCGACCACCCCGCCGAACACCAGCACCAGCACGATGAGAGTGACGGGTAGTGACAGCGATTCGGCGAAGACGAGGTCCTTCTCGGACTGCGAGTTGATGTCGTCCGCGAGAGCGCTGAAACCGCTCATCTCGGTGGTGATCCCGGGAACGGTCAGCTTTTCCTCGACATCGCCGAACGACCCCAGCCGCTGGTTCTCGTCGCCTTCGAGGTAGACGAGAGCGAGTGCCTGCCGACCGTCCTGCGTGCTCAGTTCGCTGCGAGCGGTAGGGGAGTTCCAATAGCTGACAATGGGTTTCGCCAGCAGTGCCGGATCGATTTCGGCAAGTCGTTCCTGTACCTGTGGGCCGATGTCGTCGAGGCTGCGACCCTCCGGTGCCGTGTAGAGAGCGACGACATCCGGGGTTTGGCGTCCGTAGTGATCTTCGATCAACTTCGCAGTGGCCACTGCTTCGCTGCCCGGATCCGAGTATCCCCCTGCGCCCAGACGATCCATGACGGTCGCTCCGTAAGCACCTGCCAGGATCGTCGCGCCGACGACGGTCAACAGAACCGCCAGCCGGTGACGCAACACGAACGAAGCCCAGGTGATCACGAAGCCGCCGATCGTGCGTTGTGTTCGAGAGCCGCCACGAGTTCGGGATATATCGGGCTGAACACTCCGAGCGCCGTGGCGCGTTCGTAGTTCGGGTTCTGGCGGTGGTCGGTCAGCGTCTTGATCCGGTTGCGGCCGTAATACCCGGAGGGCTCGCTGGATGCGGGCAGCGGCTTGGCGTGCCCGTCGATCACAGCGTCGAGATTGCGTTCGAACAGCGTGTGGCAGGCACGCAGACCGGACATCATCACGTCCTGGAACCGGTCCTGGGGGCCGACGTCGAAGGATTCGACGTCCACGACGGGTCCGGTGTCGATGCCGCAGTCGACTTCGTGCAGGGATGCCCCGTAGGAGGTTTCGCCGGCGAGCAGCGCATGGACGATCGCCACCTCGGGCCTGCCACGGAAGGCAGGCAGTGGCCCGTTGTGGATGTTGTAGATCCTCGAATCCGGTCGGACCAACGGCGGCTTCAGGATCCAGGAATTGTTGATCGACCACACCACACCGTCGGAGCAGGCGGCGTGGATGCGTTCGTGCTCGGCAATGACGTCATCCGAAACGAGCACCTCGAACGAATGCGGCCCCGGTGGGATCGATTCGCCCCGGCCGACACACACCAGATCAACGGTGTGTCGTGATTGAACCGCGACACGAACCGCACGCCACAGCAGTGAACCGCCACCGATGAAAATCATGCGCGCACACCGGATCGCGCGGTGACGGCGGCATCGTGAACGCGGCCGAGCGTCATCTGGTGGGCCAAACCCTCCAGTTGTTCGACGAATTGGCGCTCGCCCGCCGTGCCGACGACCTCGCGGGAGACCTGGGCGAGCATCTCGACGGACGCCAGCGAATCGCCACCGAGGACGAAGAAGTCGGATGCCGGAGTCAGGCGGGACGGATCGACCGACAGCACCTTCGCCCAGATAGCGACCACCGAGTCGAAGGACGAGCCGGTGTCGGACTCTGTGGCGGGTGTCCCGGGTGTGGACGGGTCGGATCGAACTGTCGGCGCAGCTCCGGTCAGTGCCGCCGTGTCCAGCTTTCCGTTGGATGTCAGTGGAAGTTCGTCCACGAACGACACGGTCGCCGGAATCATGTAGGACGGCAGACGCGATGCGAGATGCGCGCGCACGATGGCGTCGGGATCGGCGCCGAGGGGCCGACGAGGCACCACATATGCGGCGAGTACGTTGCCGCCGCCGGGGCTGCGTACTGCGGTGACAGCGGCGTGCGCGACACCGTCGAGTTCTTCGATAGCCGTCCGCACCTCGCCGGGTTCGACTCGATTGCCGCGGATCTTGACCTGGTGATCGACACGACCCACGAATTCGAGCTCGCCGTTCGGGAGGTGGCGGGCCAGATCGCCGGTGCGGTACAGACGCTCGACCACGGATGGGGTCACGAACCGCTCCGCGGTCAGCTCGGGCCGCTTCAGGTAGCCACGAGCGACCTGCGGACCGCCGAAGTGCAGTTCGCCTGTCTGCCCGTGGGCGACAGGCCGACCCGATTCGTCGAGAATCCGAACGGTGGTGTCCACCGACGGGTAGCCGATGGGGACCGATACTGCCCTGTCGTTCACCTCGTCCACCTCGTCGCCGATCACGTGGGTCGTGCAGGCGATGCTGACCTCGGCAGGACCGTAGCTGTTCAGCAGCCGAGTGCTCGGACCGAAGAACGTGCGGGCCTTGGCCGCGAGTTCGGGGAAAAGTTGCTCGCCGCCGATGATCACGGTGCGTGGTGACGGTACGTCGATTTCGAGCCGGACGATCACTTCCAGCAGACTCGGGGTCAACAGGAACGTGTTGGCGCCCGAGTCGCACAGCATGTTCCGGATCGACACGTGCGAGATGTCGTCCGGAATCAGAGCGACGGAACCGCCGCTCAGAAGCGGACTCAGGAAGGCTGCGCACGCCATGTCCGCGGCCGGTGTGTGATAGTGCGCGAAGCGGGTTTCGGGGCCCAACGCGAACCATTCGGTCGCCGAAGCGAGATAGTTCGCCACACCTGCGTGGGTGACCACGACTCCCTTGGGTCGTCCGGTCGAACCCGAGGTGTAGGTGACGAACACGGCGTCCGAGGGCTCGCAGGAGTGCACCGTCGCGGTGTCCGAATCGGGCTTCCCGGCCGGGATGTCCTCGAAGTCGAGCGACAGGATGTTCGGGATGTCTGCGTAGGCACTTTCGACGAGCGCGATTGCAGCACCGGAGTCCTGCAGGGACTCCCGAATTCGATCGCGAGGGTGTTTCGGATCGAATGGAAGGAAGGCGGCGCCGGCACGGATCACGCCCAGTTGCCCGACGATTCCGGCTGCGGTTCGTCCCGCGATGACCGCGACGATGGCACCCCGACCGATCCCGCGAGCATGCAGCGCCTCGGCCACACCCGCTGCGCGCGAATCGAGTTCGGCGTAGGTGAATTTCTCGTCCGGTGTGCTTACGGCGAGTGCATCAGGCCGTGCGGCCACCTGCGCGGCGAAGAGGCTGGCTACCGTGTCGGTTCGTGAATGGGATGCAGTGGACTGGGCCCCGGCCGGACCAGCGGGACTTTCCAGTGCGGCGACCACGCGATCGAGGAGAGCGTCGAGCCGCGCGGCGATACCGCGTCCGGTACGGCACGACACCGTGATTTCTGTCCGCCCGTCGACCTCGACAGCCACGAACGACAGCGGCACCATCCCGGTGTGCACGGGCAGAGCGCGAACGGTGGAGGCAGTGAAACCAGGGGCCGTGAAGTCGGCAAGTTCGATCGTCCCGGCGTGGGAGACGATGGCCGACACCAGGTTGCGTCCTCCGCGCGCGCCGACGGTGTGTAGTGCACGGAGCACGCCGCGGGTGACGGGTGCGGGGAACTTGCCGAGCCCACCGTTGTCCATCTCACCCAGCTCACGCTTTTCTACGAGGCCCATCAGCATCTGCGCATTGATCTGCGACCAGTCCTGTCCGGGACGCGCAGTCAAGAACAGCGGCAGTGCGAGGTTGGCGGTGGAGCGAATCGCGGGGTCGTGGCGGCGCAGGTCTACCGGGACCATCAATCGCACGGGTGCGGCGGCGGCATCGGCGAGTACCTCGCCGATGCGTGCGACGGTTGCCTTCGGTGCCGCATTCGCCGTGCGCCTACTCCACGCGAACTTCGCCTCGTCCCGCATCGGGACGCCACGCCCGAGTGGTGACGAAAAGGTGGGGAGCAAGCGCGTTGCCTCGCCGGATCGGCCGAGTCGTTCGACGAGTGTGTGATCCGCCGTCGTATCCGGAGCACCCACCGGTTGCTCGCCGCGCAGTACTCGGAATACGTCCGCGGCCCAGGTCTTCAGTCCGGTGGCATCCATGACCCCGTGGAACGCCCGGAAGACGACTGCGGGCCGTTCTCCCCGCAGCAGCACCACCTCGGTGGTGGCGGCGGCGTGTCCTCCGAGTGGCCGCTCGAAGAAGCGATTCGTGTTCGGGTCGCTGCGATCGATGTCCAGCCCGTCGACCACCTCGACGTGGGGAGTCAGTCCGTTGTCCACCCAGTTGTCGCCCCAGCGGACCAGGCGTGCTCCGGGGCACGCGGCCGAGGCACGCTCGACTGCCGCCTCCAGTTCATCGGCTCCAATCGTCCCTATGCCTTCGACGATCAGCTGGATGGCGAACGGCGCCGCCAGTGATTTCCCCGACAGATACAGCTGCTCGGTCGGGGAGATCGGGCGGTGGAAGCGGGACGTGGTCGTCGTCATGGGGTGCCTCGGATGAAGGTGGGATCGGGAATGCGCTGCGGCAGGGTTACTTCAGATGTCGGGTCAACTCGGGGACTCCGCCCTGTGCGTCGACCCAGGTCTTGAATTCCGCGAGACCGGTGTCACGGTCGACCACGGGCGAGTATCCGAAATCTCGTCGTGCGGCACCGGTGTCGAACGTGGACGAGCGGGTCAGCAGGGCGACAACGTAGCGAGAGAGGGGAGGGGAGTAGCGCTTGGCGAGGTAGGGGATTTTCCAGACCGTTTCGATCACCGACACCGCCGCCGAAACCACGCGCGGATTCGGCTTGCGAGTGGGCGGGGCGATACCGAACTTACGTGCCGTGTCGGCCATGAACGGCCAGATGTCGGTGACCTCGTCGTCGGCGACGAAGTACGCCTTACCGCCGACGTTGTCGGACTCCGCCGCTTTGACCGCGGCGTCGACGATGTTGTCGACGTGACAGAACGACGCCAGCACTTCACGGTCGTTCGACAAGTCGGGAAGTGCGCCGGCATGGGCTCGACCGAGAAGACGCACGATCGGCCCCGAGCGGTCACCCGGACCCCAGATCGCCCTGGGACGCAGTGCGCAGGTCACGAAACCGGGCTCGTCGGCTGCGAGGACCGCCTGTTCGGCAAGGGCCTTGGTTTCGGAATAGAAATTGAGGTATCGCTGCGGGTACGGCACCGATTCGTCGATGTCGATCTGGTCGCCACCGTCGTACTCCATGAGGGCGCTCGGACTGGAGACGAACACGAACCGGCCCACTCCATTCCGGCGAGCCGACGCCAGCAGGTGTGTGGTGGCGTCGACGTTCTCGGCGACGAACTGCGCCCGCACACCGCGTTCGTCCACGCGTGCGGCACTGTGGAACACCACGTCGATGCCGTGTGTGGCGGCTTCGAGTGAGTCCTTGTCGGTGAGGTCGCCGTACACGAGGTGCAACCGGGAAAGGTCTCCCAGATCGTGCAGATTGCTGCTCCGGCGAATCAGGACGGATACATCGTGTCCGTCGTCGACGAGTCGCCGCGCCAGGCGACCACCGAGGAAGCCGGACGCGCCGGTGACCAGTACCTTCATCGGATCTCCTCGGAGGATCGTGTGTCGTGTCCGGGCTGGGTCTTCCACCAGGTGAGGCCGAATACGAAGGTCAGCAACGCGGTGCGCGCCCGCGAATGACCGCGTTTGTCGCCCTCGCGTACTGCGGACGGAATCTGTGCTGTGTGGACGACGATGCTGAGGAATGCGTCGATCCACCACACGATGCGCAGCACGCGGTGGCGAATCGGATTGCCGCCGACCGCGCGAACGGCGCCGTACGCGAGGTACAGCCAACCCAGAAGCGGAATCGCTCGCAACAGCACGGTTCTGACCGAGGCAGTGTTCCTGGTCGAGGCCGCGCTCACCGCGACACCTCGCCGGTCCTCTTCGCCGCCCAGACCGCCAGTTTTTCGCGGCCGATCTTCGCGTTGTGCCGTATGTCCACCGGGAACGACGGATGAAACAGGAAGGTGTCGATGGGCGCGGTGAGTGCGAATTCGCGCCCGCGATCGCGCAATGCGGCGGCGACAGCGGGTGCGTCGGCCCCGCTGCGTGGTTCCACACAGAGGACGGGGCGCTGTGCGCCTTTCCCACCGACTCCCACCAGCGCGGTGCGGGCAACACCGTCGACAGCGTTGAAGATCTGCTCCACCTGCACCGAAAACAGCGTTCCCGCAAGAGTTTCGACGCGGTGACTCTTACGGCCGCAGAACCAGATCCGGCCCTGTGCATCGATCCAACCGAGGTCCCCGGTGCGGTGCCACGTTCGCTCGCCGTCCCGAATCTTGCCGTCCGCGTTTGCTTTCTCGGGCCAGTAGTAGCCGGCGCTCACGTTGGGGCCGGTCACCACGATTTCACCGATGCCCTCTTCGAGAACCACCGCGTCGGACCACGTTGGTATGGCGTCGTCGGTGATCGCCACGATGCGAGCCTCGATAAGCGGGGCGGGCCGGCCGATGCAGGTGCCGTCCCCGGTGCGGGAGCGTTCGATGAGACTGTTCTCCGGCCCGTCGCCGAGCAGTTCACGCGACTCGATCGAGGACATGGGGATGGCCTCGGTCGCACCGTATCCGGCGTGGACCTCGGCCGTGTCGGACAGCACCTCACGTAGTCCGGTGATCACGTGATCGGGGACCGGTGCGCCTCCCGAGAAGATCGCCTGGACCGAGGACATGGTCACGGACTGCTCGCGCGCGTGGTCCAGCAGTGGTGCGAGTACGGCAGGTGAGCCGAACATCGTGTGAACGCCGAAGCGGTCGATCGCATCCACCACGTGCGCAGGGTCGGTCGCTCCGACCTTACTCGGAATCAAAGGCGGGAGTACCACACGCGAACCCAGAAACAGGTCGAGTACGCCGAACATGGGGAGGGTGACGAGCGAGGCTTCCGGGGTCAACCGGGCGCTCAGCATCTCCATCTGCTCGATCATCGCGGCAAGATTTCCGTGCGAGAGCTCCACGGCTTTTGCCGGCCCGGTGGATCCGGTGGTGAACGCGATCATCAGCAAGCGATCGTCGGGGGCCGCCACATCCGGCATCGGGCGATCGTCGGGGACCCGGCTCCACTCCGCCAGCGTGTGACCGCCCCAGAACCACCGTCGGCCGACGGTCACCTTGGTCCGCACGCCACGGAACGTGCGACGGAACAGAACTCGCACCGCATGTGCTTGCGGAATGCCCACGAAAGCCTGAGGTTCGACGGCGGACAGGCAGCGCAGCATCGGCCGCAGGCCCATACCGGGGTCGATCACGACAGGAACCGCGCCGAGCTTGAAGAGACCGAACAGGATGGCGTACAGCTCCGGGCCCGGAGTGACGAGCACGATTGTTCGAGTACCGGAACCCATGCCGTCGTCCGAGAACTGTTGAGCGAGAGCATCGGACCACTCGTCGAGCTCACGGAACGTGACGTCTGCGTAGGTCGGTAAGCCGTTCGGCTGTGTTCCTTCCGCGAACGTGACCGCGGCGCGATCTGGATTCTGCGCGGCGAAACTGCGGAAGCGGTCGACCGAACCGCAGTAGGTGGGCGCGCTCACGCGTTCGGCTCGTTGTCTGGCGCCTCATTGCCTGGGGATGGGATCCGGTACAGGACTGCCGCAGCGCTCGGACCGGCACCTGCCGTCACGAAAAGGATGTTCCGGTACTGGCCGAACGCACCGCGTCGGGCTGCTTCGTGATAGGTCAGGGTGAGGGTGGCCGTGTGGGGATCGCGATCGAACTCCCCGAGAAGTGCGGGTTCGGTGGCGCTCACTCCGAGTTCGGCGGCGAGCTTCGCTGGGAAGTCGGGTTCCGGTGTCGACGCGACGAGAACGGTGGACGAGAGGTCCACTTCGCCATCGGCGAGCGCGGACCTGGCAGGCGGCAGTGCGACGTCGAGTAGACGCTCCGTGAAGTCGTCGTCCCGCTCGACGGTGACGAGATTGCGTCCGTTCGACCCGATGCTGTCGGCGTCGACGTATCCGGCCACCGCGACGGTGCCCTCGCCGAGTTCGGTGTGTACCCGACCGAATCCGTCCTGGTTCTCGGTGTGTTCGAGCAGGAAGGCTGCGCCGGTTGTTCCGTACGGAAAGTCGGCGGGCGCGTCGGCGCCGGACATCGACGGATGCGTGTCGCCCGAGACGACGAGGACGTGGTCCGTGCTTTTCGTCGCGAGGAGCGAGGACGCGACCTGTACCGCGTTGAGCACGCCGCAGGCACCGTTCATGAGGTCGAACGAGAACGACAGGGGATCGCCGTCCGCATACTCGAGCCCGATTCCGGCTTCCTTCTGGACGAGCGCGGCGACGGCGGGCTCCATCGTGTTGGAATCGCGGTAGACGCACGTGTTGATCAGTACGCCGATCTGTGACGGCGTGACGCCTGCTGCGTCCATGGCCGATCGGGCCGCACGCGCGGCGTGGGTGACGACGCTCGCCGTGTCGGTCGCGTTGCTGGTACCCGTGGATGTGATGACGACGCCCATGTCAGACCTCCAGGGACGAGACGGTGGCGGACAGATACCCGGTGACGATTCCGGATGCGGCGGGAACCATGAGGATCTTGGATCCGGACGGAATCTTCTTCTGCTGCAGTTGGTCGTGCAGAACGATGAAGTGCGAGGTGCTCGAGGTGTTTCCGTACTTTTCCACCACGTTCAGAGCTTCGGGCATCGGTGTTCCGAATTCACGCTCGGCCAGGGCATTCATGTACGTGACGGCGGACGCACCGAACTGGTGGTGGATGATGTAGTCGAAGTCCTCGTCGGCGAACGATCGGCCATTGGCATCGAGGAAAGCGCGTTGACTGTTGGTCCACAGTTTGAAGCGGTTCTCGTTGTGCATGCGGCGGTTGTCGGTGTAGAGCGCGATTCCCGCAGTCTTGTCGCTCGGCATGCCGAGGCAGGCGTCTGCGTACTCGGATGCGGTGAGGAGATCGACGTAGTCGATGCGGTCGTTTTCGTCCTCGGAGCGATCGAGGATCACTGCTGCTCCGGAGTCTCCGACGGACAGTGAGGCGAACTGAAGGTCGTACTTCTCGGAAATTTCCGTCACGGCAGTGTCCGCGATCGGTGTGATGGCTTCACCGCTCACCACCAGTCCGTTTCGTACGGCACCGGATCTGATCATGCGGTCGAGTAGATATGTGCCGGTGAGCATTCCGGCGCAGGCATTCGAGAGGTCGAAGTGGATCGCCTGCCGTGCGCCGATCGTCTTGGCAAGCATCGCGGCGAACGACGGCTCGAAGTAGCCCGTCATCCCGCCCTTGAAACGGGTGATCGACGTCGAGATGACGACATCGAGATCCTCAGCAGCGTAACGAGATCGGGACAGGCAGTCCTGGACTGCGTTCATCGCGAGGAGGAACGAGTCTTCGTAGTTGTCGGGACTCTTGTCGTGAACCCGACGCTCGGTGACGCCGGTGATGGCTTCCAGATCGAAGGTTGGCGGCTCTGCCAGTCGGGCGATCAGTTCTTCGGTGGTGACCGCTTTCGAAGGCAGGTAGGCACCGAGGGATTCGAATCTGGATCGAGGCAACGCTGCTCCTTGTGGTTCGTGACAGACCGATCCGGGCGCGCTTACCTTCTACGAGTTCCTGCGCAAAGTACAGACCGCAAGCCTCTGCGCAGCGAATGTGAGATATTACTCACAAGTAAGATGGAGTTGCCCGATCGTTGCGGGCGTGGGGGTTACCGGTGACAGATGGTGACCGGGCACTGAGCGTGGTGCAGGAGATTCTGACTGGTCGACCCCATCAACGCGCCGACGATCGGTCCTCGGCCATGGCTACCCACGACGATCAACTGCGCGTCCCGTGCGTGCTCGACCAGAACCTGGGCGGCACTGCCCTGTTCGGTCACATGGGTGACCGACACATCGGGGTAGCGCTCGGACATGCCGGCAATGCCCTCGGACAAGAGCGCCGACTCTTCCACCTCGACGGCTTTCCAGTCCACCAGGCCACCGGTTCCGCCTGCGCCCAAAGCCGATGACCCGCGCCATGAATGGACGGCGACGAGCGGGGCGCCGACCAAACCGGCGAATTCGTAGGCGAAGGTGACGGCATTGTCGCTGAGGGAACTGCCGTCCACTCCCACCACGACGGGTCGGTCGTCGGGAATGGCCGACTCCGCGGAGCCGCGCCACACGGTCACGGGGCACGTCGCTCGATTGGCCACGTGGAGTGCCGTCGACCCGACGAACAACGACCGGATCGCCCCTGCGCCCGTTGCGCCGAGGACCACCATGCGTGCGTCGTCTCCCTCGTCCACCAGATGGGCACCGGCGGATTCCGGTCCGATGCTGTAGTCGATGGTCAGATCCGGGTACTCGGACTGGATCAGTTTGGTGGCCCGATCGACGATGGCCTCGCCGTCCTCGCGGAGTTGGCTGAGGAATTGCGACTGAATCAGTACGGCCGCAGGGCTGTACAGGGCGCCGCTCTGGGGGAGTGCGTGCGCGAGCATCAGTGTGGCGCTCGTGCGGTGGGCGATCGCAGCGGCCCAGCGCGCCGCATTCAAGGAGGCGTCGGACCCGTCGACGCCGGCAACGATGACGTTGGGGTCTGGGGGCATGGCCATTTCGGCTCCTTCCGAGTGGTGGTCTCAGGTTCCACTCTCCGCTATTTCGTGATGTCGCGCCGCTATTTCGTGATGTCGCGGGTGGCCTTCCGTGCTTTCTTCCACGTCTCGCGCACCTTGGCGGATTCTGTCTCGTCGGTGGACACTTCGCGTGCATAGAGCAGGCCCAGACCGAAACCGGCAACGGTGCCCCTGCCTGGTACCACCGAACCGAATTCCTCCAACATTGCTAGGACGTGACTTCGGGCGACCACCGAATCCTGATGTTCTCCGAGGAGTTTCTGTAGGTCCTTGTACCCGCTCAGGGCGCGGTTCACCCGCTTCGAGTGTGCGGGTTGCATGACTTCGACGGTGTAGCGAAGGCGTTTCACACCTTTTCGGACCCGGTGCAGAAGTTCGCCATGTGTCTGCGGATCGTCCGCCTCATCCGCCGCGCGGATGCGGGAGTCGATCTTTCCGACGAGGTGTTCGACCGCCGACGAAGCCTTCTTTCGGGCGGCCTTTCTACCGGTCGTGGCGGCTGTAGTCGCGCACGCGGCGGTCAGTGCGGCGAGGCTCTCGAACACTGCGAGGTACCGCGACGACGTCATCGTGTCGATCGCAACCTGCTCGGCCGCCTCGGCCAGTTCCCCGAAGTAAGCGTCCGACAGTGTGCGTAATGCATCACGATCGGGGATGTCGGCGGTGCTGTCGAGGTGCTCGGCGAATCGCGCCTGCTGAACTTCGACATCGCGGGTTTCGCCGAGGCGCCTACCGATCCACCGCAGGTCGTCGACCGTTGCCGAGACGAGTTCGTCGTCGGGGATCGCAGCACCGTGTGTCTGCAGTGCGCTTCTCAGACGCCTGGCAGCAACTCGAAGGTCGTGGGCGGCCTCGGGAGTGTGACGTCGTTGTTCGATATCGGCGAGCAACAGTGCTCGGGTGTGCTCCCGGAGGTAGAGGGCCAAGGCTGCGCGCGGATCGGATGCCGGATCCGCATCAGCCGGCATCGATCGGGGGGAACCGCCGACTGCGCGACGCAGTTTCGACGGCTGCGTCGAGCGTGGCATCCCGGCTTCCAAGAGCCGGTCCTCGATCGCCTGAGCCAGGTCTCGGCCACCGGAGACCTGCTCGACTTCGATCTCGCGCCACACGTGATCACCTTCATCCGTGCTGCCGGTAACCGCAGCGACGACCAGGTCGGAGACCACCTCCATCAACGTCGCACCGTCGGCGTCGCGCAGGCTGTGCCGCTCGCGATCGGTCGTGATCAGCGCGAGTGGACCGAGACTGCGGGAGCCGATGACGGCCGCGAGCAACTCGGTGAGCGCGGGCGGGACCTCCGACTCGTTCGCAGCCGAGGTATCGAGTTGCAGCTCGGTTCGCGAGTCGCCGCCAATGGGCAGTTTCAGATGCCACCCCGCGTCGTCGCCACCTTCCCTGCGTCGCAGCGTGATGCCGGTGTCGAGCAAACGATGGTCGTCCGTGTCGTAATAAAGTGCCGACAGTTCGAACGTGTCGACCACGGGTTCGCCTGCGACACCGGGGAGTCCGGACAGATTCGGGACCGCACGATCCGGCGCCGTCTCGTACTTGCGCTCGGTCTCCCGTTTCGCGCGGGGTTGCTCCGTGGTGGGACTCATGGCGCCATTGTCGCGCCCGCAACGTGAAAGCGACAGTGGCATTCGCCGCAAAAATGCGACGCGCGGATTGCGGCGCCGGATTCGGTTACTGCGGCCAGGTGAGTGTGCGGCGGCTGGTGAAGGTGCGAGGACGGCCGGTGATCGGGTCGTCGAACTCGATCGACCGTGCGAGCAGACGCAGGGGCTCTGAGTAGTCGTCGCCCGGCACGTCGTAGAACTCGGGGTAGAAGTTGTCGCCTACCAGTCCGAGCCCGAGAGAGCTCATGTGGACGCGCAGCTGGTGCGTTTTACCCGTGGCCGGTGTCAACCGATACAGCGCGTGGTCGCGCCGCCTCTCGACGAGTTCGACGAGGGTTTCACTGTTCGCTTCTCCGGGTGCTTCGTAGGCTTGCAGCCTTCCGCGGTCCTTCAGGATCCGACTGTGCACGGTTCGCGGAAGCTGGAGATCCGCGTCGTACGGCGCAATCGCCTCGTACGTCTTCCGTACCCGGCGGTCGGCGAACATGGTCTGGTAATCGCGCCGCAGGGCAGGCCGCAGGGTGAACAGCAGCACGCCCGCAGTGAGGCGGTCGAGGCGGTGCGCAGGGGAGACGTCCACGAGTCCCAGTTCACGACGGAGCCGAACCAAGGCAGATTCGACGACGTGCGCACCGCGTGGTGTCGTCGCCAGAAAGTGCGGCTTGTCGACGACGAGCAGATCGTCGTCGCGGTGCAGCACGTCCAGTTCGAAGGGAACTCGCTTCTCGGTCGGGGGATCTCGGTACAGGTACACGAACGTGTGCCGCACGAATGGTGTGTCCTCGGTGATCGCCGAACCGTCCTGGCTGACGATCTCGCGGGCTGCGACCTTCGAACGGATCCGGACCGCATCGTGTGGGAATCGTGCGACCAGGTACGAGAGGACGGTGGGCCACTCGGTCGAATTGGGCAATCGCAAGCGAGTCGGATCCAGTCCGTCGCGGAGGGGAAGCGGTGCCGATGCCACCGGTCAACGATAATTCAAGCACTCATTGACGATCTGTTTACCCGTGGTTACGCTCCAGTAGGTTTTGTGACGGGAGGCACACTGCGAAGTAATCGCAGCATAGAAATTCATGATCTCGGGGGGCCACATGTCGGGCTTCGCGTGATCGCGCATGCCGTCCCACAGATTTCGTTACGAGTTGTATTGCATGCCGGTGGTCGGCACAGACTGAGATGGGGTCTCATGTTCGCAACGCTTCGCCGCAGGTTGGTGCGATTGTTCGTGGCATTGTTGCCGGTTCTACTGCTCTCGACGCTCATGCAGCCTGCGGCCGGCGCATCACCCTCCGCGGGTGCCGCCGTCCCGACCGGTGGTGAACTCGGTAAGCAGTGGACGGCCACGCACGACGGCCCGCAGAAGTATCCGAACATCCACATCGAGTGGGACGTTCCGATCACAATGAGCGACGGGACGGTGCTCAAAGCGAATGTGTATCGGCCCGCCGATGCGAGTGGCGGCCCGATCGACACGCCGACACCGACGATCCTGAATTTGATCCCGTACACGAAGTTGCTCTCGATGCTCGCGCAGACGGGAACGTCGATACCGGGATTCTCCGAACCGATCATCGAGTTCTTCCGCAATTTCGACATGACCGGCACCGCTTTCGACGGGCTCACCGACGTGACACGCATGCTTGGTGGTGGCATGGTCCGGTCGTTTGCTGCGGATCCTGCCTTGATCAAGAGCGGATACACCCAGGTGATCGTCGACATTCGTGGCACCGGCTTTTCTCAGGGTGAGTTCCAGTTGTTCAAGGAGCGCGAACAAAAGGACACGCTCGAAGTGATCGACTGGGCGTCCCAACAGCCTTGGTCGAACGGAAAAATCGGGATGAGTGGTGTCTCCTACTCGGCGATCAATCAGCTGAAAGCTGCGGAGGAACACCCGCCTGCTTTGAAGGCGATCTTCCCTGTCCAGCCCGGCGGTGACTTGCTGCGCGATCTCATCGCACCCGGTGGTGCCACGGGGATCGGCTTCATCGGCCCGCTGCTGGTGTTCGCCATCAACCTGCCCAAGCTGTTGCCGGATGTGATGTCGATCGTGCAGGGACGATTCGACTGGCAATGGTTGGAAGACCGGCTGGCCAGTCCGATGACTCTTGTCCCCGAAGGATTCAAGGGACTGACGATCCCCTCGGTCGATCGGCTCCCGCAGGACCTGAAGAAGTTGGTGGACCCGGAAGGGCCGCTACGCCAAGGGTGGATCGGGCGCTCGGAGAAAGTGAATGTGCCGACGATGATCATCGGCGGATGGCACGACATCTTCGCCAACTCGGAGCCTGAGATCTACAACTCCATCCCGCTGCCGCCGGGTAAGAAGCAGCTGATCATGGGCGACAATTACCACGGCATGGCTGGATTCGCCATGCGCGGCCCGGAATATGGCGAGCCGCCGCGTATCGATGTGCTGCAGCGCGCGTGGTTCGACCACTGGCTCAAAGGCGTCGACAACGGCATCGAGACCTACGGTCCGGTGACGTTGTGGCAGCAGGGCAACGGCTGGACGACCACGGATCAGTTTCCCCGGGCCGGTGTCGAGCACCGCAAGATGTACCTGTCTGCTGCGCCGAGTGGCACTGGTGGACACAGTCTCCATGACGGCAGTCTCAGCCCGACGAAACCAACCGAGGCCGCCAAGCTGACCGTCGCACCCGGACTGAAGAGCATTTGTTCCCGGGACGCGACACAGATCACGATGGGCATCCTGGGTATCACCGGCTGTGGGGAGGACGAACGCTTCCACGAGGAGGAGGGCCTGACGTTCACCAGCGCACCTGTCGCCGCACCGACCGAAATATCGGGCCCCATCTCGGTGCACCTGAACACAGTGCATCAGACGACCGACGGTTACTGGACTGTCACCGTCAACGATGTGGCACCTGACGGACGATCGACGGTGCTGACAACCGGACAACTGGTGTCGTCGTTGCGTAAGGTCGACGATTCCCGAAGTGAACGCTCCGCCAATGGTGCTTACACCGAGCCGTTCCATCCGCTCACTCTCGAAGAGATGCTGCCGGTGGAACCCGGTAAACCGATCCAACTCGATATCGCGGTAATACCCACCGATGCGGTGCTGGCGCCCGGTCATCGCCTTCGGATCGACGTATTCGCCAGCAACTGGCCCAAGGGGCAAGCCCTCGGCCCCATGCTGGTCGCGAGCCAACTCGCGCCGCAACAGCTACTGCTGGACCCGAACCAAGCCAGCTACGTCAACATCCCTATCGGCGGGAAACCAGGCTGGCGGTGACCTACCACATTCGGATGTAGCGACCGACGCTTACATAACGATTCTGTCGACTTAGCAAGAGCGCGTTGTGTCCAGGTAATACGGTGCAGAAAGTAACGCCGTTTGTCGGGGCGGAACCGGAGGCTGAAATGGACAGGATCCTCGGGACGTCGGCACGTCGCCGACTGCGGGTAATCGCACAAGTGTTGATCGCAGTCGTGGTGTTGCCGCTCGCGTTCGTAGTGGTGGGCGGCGGCACTGCCGTCGCCCACCCGTACGACCGGCTCCGTGAGCACTGGGTGGCCGCCCCTGGCGGGGTCGGGCACATCAAGGTGCGTATCTGGCTGGCGAACAACGGCAGCAACAAGGCCGTCTACCTGCTGGACGGACTCCGCGCCACCGACGATGTGAGCGGGTGGGAGCACGAGACCAACGCGGCCTGGTTGTCCGATCACGGGGTCAACGTCGTGGAGCCGGTCGGTGGCAAGGCAAGCTTCTACGCCGACTGGTACGCCCCCAGTAACTTCAACAACCAGCCGTACACGTACAAGTGGGAATCCTTTCTCACTCAGAATCTGCCCGATTTCCTTGCCAACACGTATGGAATCAGCCGCAGCCAGAATGCCGTGGTGGGATTGTCCATGGGTGGCAACGCCGCGCTGATCTTGTCTGCGTATCACCGCGACCAGTTCGCGTTCGCCGGTTCGTTGTCCGGTTACCTGAATCTCTCGGCGCCGGGCATGCGTGAGGCGATTCGTCTCACGTTGATCGAGGCGGGCGGTTTCAATTCCGACTCCATGTGGGGACCACCCTGGGACCCGGCCTGGTTGCGTCACGATCCGTTCGTGGTCGCACCGCTCCTGCGGGGTCTTCCGATGTGGATCTCGGCCGGTAGCGGACTTCCCGGCCCTCACGACCAGCCACGGTCTGCCATCGACGTCTTCAACACCGGCACTGGCATGGGCCTGGAGGCGCTCGCGCTTGCCCAGAACCGTGCCTTCCAGGTGCGATTGGCAACGCTGGGCATTCAGGCGCACTTCGATTTCCCGCCCGTCGGTACCCACAGCTGGGGTTACTGGCAGGACCAACTGTGGGCGATGCTTCCGATGATGAAGGCCTCGATAGGTGCGTGATTATCCGTAGTCTCGAGTGATGACGAAATGGACAGCGCAGGACATCGGAGATCAGCAGGGTCGAACGTTCGTGGTGACGGGTGCCAACAGCGGTCTCGGTGAAGTCGCCGCTCGCGCACTGGGTGCGGCCGGAGCACACGTCGTCCTCGCGTGCCGCAACGTGGACAAGGGCCGCGCGGTCGCGTCGGCCATCGGATCGAACGCAGAGGTGCGCAAGCTCGATCTCGCGGACCTGGCGTCGGTGCGTGAGTTCGCTACCGGTATCGATTCGCTGGACGTGCTGGTCAACAACGCCGGCGTGATGGCAGTCCCGTTGCGGCGCACCGCGGATGGATTCGAGATGCAGATCGGCACCAATCACCTCGGCCACTTCGCGCTCACCGGGTTGCTGATCGACAAGATCGCCGACCGGGTGGCGACGATGTCGAGTGGGCTCCATCAGCTCGGAACCATCGACCTGAACGACCTGAACTTCGAACACCGCAAGTACGGACGGTGGCCCGCCTACGGGCAGTCCAAACTAGCCAACCTGCTGTTCACCTACGAGTTGCAGCGGCGCCTGTCCGCGGCGGGTTCGCCGGTCAAGGCAGTGGCAGCGCACCCCGGTTACGCCGCCACCAACCTGCAGGGACACACCGAATCGGTCATGGACACGGTGATGGGGTTCGCCAACCGGGTCGTCGCCCAGTCTGCAGAGATGGGCACCCTGCCGATGCTGTATGCCGCAACAGCGTCCGGCGTTGTGGGCGGCGCGTATTACGGCCCCGACGGTTTCATGGAGCAGCGAGGTCACCCGAAGCGGGTGGGCTCCAACGCGAAGTCGCGCGACGAAGAAGTTGCCGCATCCTTGTGGGACGCGTCAGAGGAACTGACCGGCGTCACATACGACTTCAGTCGTTGGTGACTTCGAGGGCAACCTCGATGTTGCCCCGCGTCGCATTGGAGTACGGGCACACTTGGTGAGCCTTCTCGGTCAGTGCAAGGGCTTCGTCGTGCGCTAGGTGCGGGAGTGAGACCTCGAGGGTGACGGTCAGGCCGAACCCGCCGCCGTCGGTCTGGCCGATCCCGACGCGCGCGCCCACTGACGAATCGTCGACGTTTGCCTTGACCTGGCGCCCCACCAGTTGCAGCGCCGAGTGGAAGCACGCGGCGTACCCGGCGGCGAACAGCTGCTCGGGGTTGGCTCCGTTTCCGCTGCCACCCATCTCGGCGGGGATGGCGAGGTCGAGGTCGACTCGGCCGTCGGTCGTTCGGGTGTGCCCGTTGCGGCCTTCGCCGGTCGCGAGTGCTTCTGCGGTGTAGAGGACCTTCATGTCGGCTCTCCCTTTCGTGGAGTTGGGTTTCCGTGGCTCTGTGGATGTGGGCTGCTCAGTGCGCGTCGCGCAACGATGTGGAGACGCGATTCAGAACGTCGCGTAGCGCGGACAGTTCGGTGCCCGACAGGCCGGTGGCCTCGGCGATTGCCGCGGGAATGTCCGTTGCCTGTTCGCGAAGCGCTGTCCCGGCGTCGGTGAGGTGGATGTCGACTCGCCGCTCGTCTGTGGTGCGTCGTCTGCGTTCGATCAGGTTCAGAGTGTCGAGGCGCTTGAGGAGCGGCGACAGTGTGCCGCTGTCGAGTTCCAAGCGTTCGCCGATGTCTCGGACTCCGATTCCGTCTTGTTCCCAGAGCACGAGCAGAACCAGGTATTGGGGGTACGTGAGGCCCAGGCGATCGAGCATCGTTCGGTAAGCGGCGGTGGTGGCACGCGACGCCGAATAGAGGGCGAAGCACACCTGCCGGTCGAGTTCGAGGTCACTGCTCACAGGCATGAACGATAGCGCCCAATTCAATTGTGCACAACTGCTAGGGGTCGGTGCCGGGGAATGACGCAAATCGCCCACATGCCAACCAAGCAATTGCTAGGTTCGCTCGATGTACACGAAAAGACTGCTCGCGGCCCTCGGCTCGGCTGTGGCGCTGCTCTTGGCCGGAAGTGGCCCGGCGTCCGCCACCGAACTCCCGGTGGACTACAACTTCTTCGCCGGGATCGGGCCGGAGCTGGCCAATCCAGGAGGGTCTCTGCCGGGCTCCAACGACTACGGGTGCGTGCCGTCGTCCGAGCATCCGAACCCCGTGGTGCTCGCCCATGGCACCGGTGGATCGCAACAGACCAATTGGGGGACCTATGTTCCGCTGCTGAAGAACGAGGGATATTGCGTCTTCGCGCTCACCTACGGTGAGGTGCCCGGCGTGCCGTGGCCGCTCACGGCCATCGGAGGTATGGGCCTTATGGAGGACAGTGCTCGCGAACTCGCAGTATTCGTCGATGGGGTCCTCGCCGCGACCGGCGCATCCAAGGTGGACATCGTCGGACACTCGCAGGGGACGGTCGTGCCGGCCTACTACGCGAAATACCTGGGCGGGAGAGACAAGATCGACAAGCACGTCTCGATCGCGCCGGCATGGAATGGTACGACCGTGGCGGGGGCCGATGTCGTCGGCAGGACGATGAGGGAACTCGGAATCAAGCCCGAGGACTTCCCGATCTGCCATGCCTGTGCCCAGCTCGACCCGGAATCGCGGTTCATGCGCGCGATCCGTGAAGGCGGCCACTATTTTCCCGAGATCGAGTACACGAACATCGCCACCAAGTACGACGAACTGATCATGCCGTACTGGTCCGGTCTACAACCGGGTGGTGAGAACGTCCACAACATCCTCGTTCAGGACGGATGCGACGTCGACTACACCGAGCATGCTGGTGTGGCCGGATCGCGGCGGGCGGCGTTCTTCGTCCTCAACGCACTCGACCCCGAGCATCCACGACCGGTCCCGTGCGATCGCGCAGCTCCCTTCACCGGATCGCCCTTCTGAGCGCCTACACTGTCCGCAGTGACACGGGGTGCCGCCCGAGATGGCGGCTGAGAGCACACCCGTCGAACCTGATCTGGCTGAAACCAGCGAAGGGATGTCGCGGTGGTGTGTCGTACGCATCCCACTTCTGAGGTCTCGTTGCCGAACCCGGCTCGCTGCCCGAACAGAAGGTGAGAGATGCAGATCGACAAGCAGACAGTCGTCGTGACCGGAGCCGGTAGAGGGCTCGGTTCGGCCATTGCCCGCGCATTCGCCCGCGAAGGCGCACGCGTGGTGGTCAACTACCGAAACAGTCGCGAGGCGGCCGAGGCGCTGGTCGCCGAACTGGGCGACAACGCGACCGCGCTCCAGGCGGACGTCACCGATGCAGAACAGGTGGCGGGGTTGTTCGCGGCCGCAGAGAAGCATTTCGGCGCCCCGGTCACCACCGTGGTCAACAACGCTCTCGCGGACTTCTCGTTCAACGGTGACGCACGCGAGAAGGCGGACACGATCTCTTGGGAGGCGTTCGACTCGCAGCTCCGGGGCAGTGTGAAGGCGACGCTGCACACCAGTCAGGCGGCGCTCCCCGGGATGCGTGCCGCCGGCTTCGGGCGCATCGTCAACGTGGGCACCAACCTGTTTCAGAACCCCGTCGTGCCGTACCACGACTACACCGCGGCCAAGGCAGCGGCGCTCTCCCTCACCCGCACCCTCGCGGCCGACCTCGGGCCGGACAACATCACCGTGAACATGGTGTCGGGCGGTCTCTTGCGAACCACCGATGCCAGCGCCGCCACACCGGACGAAGTCTTCGACCTCATCGCCTCGAGCACCCCGCTGCAGCGCGTGACCACACCCGAGGAATTCGCGGATACGGTGCTGTTCTTCGCGTCGCCGTGGGCTCGCTCGGTGACGGGGCAGAACCTCGTCGTCGACGGTGGACTGGTCAAGGACTGATCGTGTCGGAAAGCCTGCATTTCAACGCGTTTCTGTTCGGCTGCGGGCATCACGGGGCGGCCTGGCGTCATCCCGATTCCCAGGTGGAACGACTGTCGGACATCACGTACTATGAAGACCTCGCGCGGACGGCCGAACGCGGCTGCCTCGATGCGGTGTTCTTCGCGGACGGTCATTCGGTGCGCGACCCGGCCGGCGGCGGTATGTGGTTTCTCGAGCCGATCACAGCGTTGTCGGCGATGGCGCGTGCAACCGAGAAGGTCGGCCTGGTCACCACGGTCTCGAGCACCTTCTATACGCCGTTTCACGCGGCGCGCATGCTGGCATCCCTCGACCACATCAGTGGCGGCCGGATTGGGTGGAATGTCGTCACGTCGATGTTCGACGCCGAGGCCCGCAACCACGGACTCGAGGCCATGCCCGCGCACGACGAACGGTACGAGCGCGCTGCCGAGTTCGTAGAGGTTGCCCTGGCGCTCTGGGATTCGTGGGACGAGGATGCGATCGTCCTCGACCGCGGAGGGCTGTTCGCCGATCCGAACAAGGTGCACCGCATCGAGCACCGGGGCAAGAACTTCCTCGTCGACGGTCCGCTGAACGTGCCGAGGTCTCCGCAGGGGCGGCCGGTCCTGTTTCAGGCGGGTGCGTCGGAGCAGGGCCGCGCCCTGGCGGCGCAGTGTGCCGAGGGCATCTATGCGGTGGCCTACGACCTGCCGGCGGCGCAGGCCTACTACTCCGATGTGAAAGGTCGGGTTCGCGCGGCCGGACGTGACCCCGAGGCTGTGACGATCATGCCGGGGCTCGTCACGTATGTCGGGTCCACGATGGCGGAGGCCCGCGCCAAGAAAGCGGAACTCGACGCGTTGCTTCCGGTGGAGCAGTCGTTGCGACAGTTGTCGATGTTCGTCCAGCAGGATTGTGCGGAGTGGGACCTCGACGCCCCGGTACCGGAGCTGCCGCCGCTGTCGGAGTTCACCGGACCGCACGGGCGCTACGACACCATTCTGAGGATTATCGAGAAGGACGCACCGACCGTCCGGGAACTGCTCGGCACCCTCGCTGCCGGGGGTGGTCATTGCACGATGATCGGCACTCCCGAATCGATCGCCGACGAGATCGAGGACTGGTTCCACGGCGGCGGGGCGGACGGATTCAACCTCATGCCACCGCTCTACCCGCACGGGCTGAACGACTTCGTCGACGAGGTGATCCCGGTGTTGCAGAAGCGCGGTCTGTTCCGAACCGAGTACGAAACAGCGACCCTCCGTGACCACCTCACCTCCCCTGTGAGTGGTTAGCGAGTCCAGGGACTCCTTTCGCACGCACAGGGAGTGATGTACCGCACACTGGAACGAAACCCCGAACCTCCGGGAATTGATCGTCGTACTGGCACGTTAGTTGAGTCAGTAACGCTCAATCTTGGAGGAGGCGTCGGAATGCCAGCAATCTTCGGGCCCGAGGGCCCTGGCCGTATCGACATCAGTCGGCTCATGAGTCGAGGAACTCAGGACGTCATGGGCGCGGCGGCCCGCTTCGCAGCAGGCCGCGGCGACTCCGACGTCGACGCACTGCACGTTCTGCGAGTCATGGCAGAGCAGGGGCCGGTGAAGTCGCTGATGGAGCGCGCAGGCGCGGACCCGTCCGCCGTTGCCGAGGCCGTCGAGCTGCGGCTGCCACAGCGCCGGAACGCTGCCGGGTTTGCAGCTCCGTCGCTGAGCAGTGCGCTCAAGACTGCACTGCTCGAGGCTCACCAGCTTGCACGTGCCCTGGGCTCGACCTACATCGATCCGGAGCACCTGTTCCTGGCGCTCGCCGCGGACAGTGATCATGCCGCCGGACGACTCCTTGCGTCCGAGGGGATAACCCCGGAACGCCTGCAGACGGCGGTGCAGGGCGGAACCGTGGACGATTCTGCGGACTCGGCCACACCGAACCTCGATCAGTACGGCTTCGACCTCACCGACCGTGCTCGTGATGGTGGCGTCGATCCGGTCATCGGACGCGCCGACGAGATCGAGCAGACCATCGAGATTCTGTCGCGTCGGACCAAGAACAACCCGGTCCTCGTCGGCGAGGCCGGCGTGGGCAAGACCGCGGTTGTCGAGGGGCTCGCCCAGCGCATCGTCGACGGCGACGTCCCCGATCGTCTGATCGGGAAGCGCGTCGTCCAGCTCGACCTGTCGAGCATGGTTGCGGGTGCCCGTTACCGCGGTGATTTCGAGGAGCGGCTGAACAAGGTGATCGACGAGATCACCGAGCACGCCGGCGAAACCATCGTCTTCATCGACGAGATCCACACCATCGCCGGTGCAGGCGGCGGCGCCGAGGGTGCGATGGATGCCGGAAACATCCTGAAGCCCAAGCTCGCTCGTGGAGAGCTCCACGTCGTCGGTGCGACCACCCTCGACGAGTACCGCAAG
>JAAZAD010000129.1 GCA_012514505.1 Rhodococcus sp. (in: high G+C Gram-positive bacteria)
ACGCATCAGCACGCACAGCTCGTCGCGCTCCATCGCATCCGGATCGGCCTCGAGCGCCGCAGCCAGTGCGGCGGTGACTCCGGTGTCACGCATTTCGTTCACCCCTTTCACTTGCTGTCTGGCAGAAACAGTTGGCAGATCGGGGGAAGTCGGACAGCTACACCGTATCGCCCGTACATACGTTTGTCAAACGCATGTACGTGACGATTCGGTAAAGACAACGAACGGTGCCGTCCGGGCACGATCTCGCCGGTGTACCGGTCGTGATCGACGCGCGCCGTTCTGAGCGGCCTGTGCCCGATCGTTGCGCCCATTCGGCTTCGGCGGGCGCAATGCAGGGCGTGGTTGGCCCTGGCGGGAACCGGAGTGGTGTCAGGGTCGTCAAACCAGCCATGCTGACCGGGCGCTCGCGATGGTTGGTTGTCACTGTGATCCTCGCCTCAGCGTGTGGGGCGTCGACAGAACCGATCGGTGGCCCGCCTGAAACCTTCACCACGAACACGACACCGGTTGCGTCCACGGGTGCGCCAGGACGGCCCGAGGCAAGCACGCCCGCCACCACATCGGTCTTCGACCAATCGCCGCCGGCTGAGGGACCGAGCAGCCGCGTGCCTGACGGCCGCCCAGCGCCTGACGACGTCCACTGGCTGGCTCCGGCGATCGCGCCTTCAGGGCTACGGCTGGTCGAAGCTCGTCGCGACCTGGCCGCTGGGTGCGGTGAGCTCGAAGACTGCCTGCTGGAGGTGCCCGCCGCTGAGCTCGTCTACGACACCGACGATCTCGCGGTTCACCGTTCGGCTCGGATCACCCAGACGCTCCCCGAGACCGGCGATGCCCAGGCAGAGCAGCTCGGCGGCGTCGCCGGCCGGGTGGGAGATCGCGAGGTCATCTGGCGCGACTACGGCCCGGGCGACACCGGCGTCGATCTGCAGTGGACCGAACCCACCGGGATCGTGGTGTTCATCAGCAGTCTCGGACTCTCCACCGAGGACCTCGAAGCCGTCGCCGAGTCGCTTCGGCCGATCGCACCGAACGCGTGGCCAGGTGCTGACGTGGTCGAACCACTCGAGCCGTGCGTCGACGACACCACCCGCTTTGCACCGACCGTGCTTCCCGACGGATGGGTGCGGTACGTCCTCGACGCACATCCAGACGGCAGCTGCCGCGTCGACACGTTCTTGTGGATGTCGTTCGTCGAACCCGGCACCGCCGATGGTCCGGGAACGTTGGTGAACATCGTCGTGACGCCGGCAAGCACCTCGATCGACGAGTCCGGCGAAGCCATTCTCGTCGGTGACCATCCCGCCTTGCTGCACACGAGCGAGCAGCCCGACGGCACGGTCGACAGCTCGATCGACATGAAGCTCGGCGCCGCGACGATCAACGCGTACGGCTCCGTCTCCCCCGAGACGCTCGTGGAGATCATGTCCTCTGTCGAGCTCCTGGACGCCGCTGAGTGGTCGGTCCTCGTCGGTGAGATCGTCGCCGACCAGTGAGCACAGCAGCAGTCTC
>JAAZAD010000014.1 GCA_012514505.1 Rhodococcus sp. (in: high G+C Gram-positive bacteria)
ACGCCGACGCCAACGGCATCGAGATCAAGGGTGAGGACTACACGCCCCTGGGGTCGACGGACTTCTCGACGATCGTCAACAAGGTGCGTGCCGCCGACGCCGACGCGGTGTTCAACACCCTCAACGGCGATTCGAACGTCGCATTCTTCCGCGAGTACTCCAACGCCGGCCTGAAAGCTGCTGACATGCCGGTGATCTCGGTGTCCATTGCCGAGGAGGAGGTTGTCGGTATCGGCGCCCAGAACATCGAGGGCCAGCTCACGGCATGGAACTACTACCAGACCGTGGATTCGCCGGAGAACACCGCCTTCGTCGAGGCGTACCAGGCGAAGTACGGGGCGAACAAGCCGACGTCGGACCCGATGGAAGCGGCATACACCTCGGTGTACCTGTGGAAGAACACCGTCGAGAAGGCCGGTTCGTTCGCCGTCGCCGATGTTCAGGCCGCAGCGGACGGTGTCACGTTCGACGCACCCGAGGGCACCGTCACCATCGACGGCGACAACCACCACATCACCAAGACCGCACGCATCGGTGAGATCCGTGGCGACGGCCTGATCTACACGGTGTGGGATTCGGGTACCGCGATCGAGCCGGACCCCTTCCTCGAATCCTACGACTGGGCCGCCGGGCTCTCCGGCAACTGAGTTCCGGAAACCGGGAATCCGACGGGTAAGGAGACATCGTGGATGTTGTTGTAGGACAGCTTTTCACCGGATTGAGTATCGGATCGATCCTGCTGCTCGCCGCACTGGGCCTGTCGTTGACGTTCGGGCAGATGGGCGTGATCAACATGGCACAAGGCGAATTCATCATGGCCGGTTCGTACACCGCGTACGTGGTGCAGCAGGTGATCTCCGCGGCCGGGGTGTCACTGCTGGTCTCCCTGCTCGTCGGTTTCCTGGTCGGTGGTGTGATGGGTGTGCTCCTCGAGGTGACGCTCATCCGCCGCATGTACCACCGGCCACTGGACACACTGCTCGTCACGTTCGGTGTCGGTCTGCTGCTGCAGCAGGCCGCGCGGGACATCTTCGGCGCTCCTGCAGTCAATGTCGTTGCACCCCAGTGGCTCACCGGTGGTGTCGAAATCTTCGGTGCAGTGGTCCCGAAGACGCGACTGTTCATCCTCGTGCTCGCCGCGGTGTGCGTCGTCGCACTCATCGTCGCCATGAAGTACACCCCGATGGGTCGGCGTATCCGGGCGGTCGTGCAGAACCGTGACCTGGCCGAAACGGTCGGTATCTCGAGTCGGCGCACCGACATCACCACATTCTTCCTCGGTTCCGGGCTCGCCGGGCTGGCCGGTGTCGCCCTGACCCTCATCGGGTCGACGAGCCCGACGATCGGCCGGTCCTACCTGATCGATGCGTTCCTCGTCGTCGTCATCGGTGGTCTCGGCCGTATCGAAGGTGCGGTCATCGCCGCAGTCGCACTGGGACTGCTCAACTCGTTCATCGAATACTCCACCACCGCGTCGATCGCGAAGGTGATCGTCTTCGTGATCATCGTGGTGTTCCTGCAGGTCCGCCCGCAGGGCCTGTTCGCGGTCAAGACAAGGAGTTTGGTCTGATGTCGATGACCTTCCACCCCCGCGACCTCACCCGACCCGGCCCGTTGCGCACAGCCGCGGGATTCACCCTCGCCGCAGTGATCCTCTTCGCCGTGGCGCCCGCAGTACTGTCCGACTTCCGCCTGGGACTACTCGGCAAGTTCCTGTGCTTCGCGATCGTCGCGGTGGGCATCGGACTCGCGTGGGGCCGCGGCGGCATGCTCACCCTCGGCCAGGGCGTGTTCTTCGGCCTCGGCGCCTACATCATGGCGATGCATCTGAAGGTGGCCGACGCCGAACTCCGCGGCGACACCGTCCCCGATTTCATGCAGATCGCAGGCATCCGCGAACTACCCGCATACTGGGTTCCGTTCTCCTCGCCCCTGGTGACCATCCTCGCGATCGCGTTGCTGCCGGCCCTCGTCGCACTTGTGCTTGGCCTCGGCGTCTTCAAACGTCGCGTCAAGGGCGCCTACTTCGCGATCCTGTCACAGGCCCTCGCCGCAGCCTTCGCCATCCTGCTCATCGGGCAGCAGTCCACCGGAGGTTCCAACGGTCTCAACCGATTCCGGAGCTTCTTCGGGTTCGACCTGGCCGATCCCGCCAACAAACGGATGCTGTTCTTCATCGTCGCCGCGATCCTGCTTCTCGTCGTCGCCGCGACCCGCCAACTCATGCAGTCCCGCTACGGCGAACTGCTTGTCGCAGTCCGCGACCAGGAGGAACGCGTCCGGTTCCTCGGGTACGACCCCGCCAACATCAAGGTGGTGGCCTACACGGTCGCTGCGTTCTTCGCCGGCATCGCAGGCGCGATGTTCGTGCCCATCGTCGGCATCATCTCCCCCGCCGACATC
>JAAZAD010000130.1 GCA_012514505.1 Rhodococcus sp. (in: high G+C Gram-positive bacteria)
AGTTTGATCTTTGTTCCCACGGGTAGTCGTGGGGAAGACGTGTCCAGCCCCGGATATCCACTCGACAGACGACAGCCACGAATCGGAGTTCCCATGCCCGCCGATACCCCGAAGATCCCCGGTGTTCCCTCGTCCACCGTGCCGTCCGTGGAGGAACCCACGACGCCCACGACTCCGCCCGAGCCCAAGCCGGATCAGGCCGAGCCCGAGGTCAGGACGGCCACCGGTACTCCCGCGGATCTGCCGCGCGGTCGTGCCCAGCAGGGGGAGTACCTGACGACGGCTCAGGGTGCGCGGCTGACGGATACCGACCACTCCCTCAAGGCGGGCCGGCGTGGTCCGATCCTGTTGCAGGATCATCACTTCCGCGAGAAGATCACCCACTTCGACCACGAACGCATCCCGGAGCGGGTGGTGCACGCCCGCGGCGCCGGCGCCCACGGTGTCTTCCGCGCGACGGGCGCCGCGAGCTCGATCACGCGTGCCGGGTTCCTCCAGAAGGACGTGGAGACACCGGTGTTCGTGCGGTTCTCGACGGTGCTCGGCTCCCGTGGCTCGGCCGACACGGTGCGCGACACCCGCGGTTTCGCGACGAAGTTCTACACCGAGGAAGGCACTTTCGACCTCGTCGGCAACAACATCCCGGTGTTCTTCATCCAGGACGCCATCAAGTTCCCGGACGTCGTCCACGCGGCCAAACCGCACCCGGATCGCGAGATCCCGCAGGCACAGAGCGCTCACGACACGTTCTGGGATTTCGTCTCGCTCCACACCGAGGCCACGGCGCACACGATGTGGAACATGTCCGACCGCGGCATCCCGCGCTCCTACCGCATGATGGAGGGCTTCGGCGTCCACACCTTCCGCGTGGTCAACGCCGAGGGCGACACCGCGCTGGTGAAGTTCCACTGGAAGCCGCGCCTCGGTGTGCACTCGCTGGTGTGGGAGGAAGCCCAGCTGATCAACGGCTTCGACCCCGACTTCCACCGCCGCGACCTCGCCGACGCGATCGAGGCCGGCGCCTACCCCGAGTGGGATCTCGGCGTGCAGGTCTTCCCGGACACCCCGGAACAGGTCTTCGAGGGCATCGACCTGCTCGATCCCACCAAGATCGTCCCCGAGGAACTCGCGCCCGTGCAGATCATCGGCACGATGGTCCTCAATGCCAACCCCACCAATTTCTTCGCCGAGACCGAGCAGGTCGCCTTCCACCCGGGCCATCTCGTCCCCGGCATCGACGTCACCGACGATCCGCTGCTGCAGGGCCGCCTGTTCTCGTACCTCGACACCCAGCTGACGCGACTCGGCGGACCGAACTTCGGGCAGATCCCGATCAACCGTCCGCACGCACCCGTCAACGACATGTTCCGCGACGGCTTCCATCAGCACGCCGTCCACACCGGTGTCGCTCCGTACAAGCCGAACTCGCTCGACGCGGGATGCCCGTTCATGGCCGGCGTCGCCGACGGTGCCTTCGTCGACCTGCCGGTCGAGGTGCCGGCGGCGAAGAAGGAGCGCGAGATCTCCCGGTCGTTCGACGACCACTACACGCAGGCCCGCCAGTTCTACCTGAGCCTGTCGGAGATCGAGCAGGACCACGTGGCGTACGCCTACACCTTCGAGCTGGGCAAGTGCTACGAGCAGTCCATCAAGGAGCGGCAGCTGCAGATCCTGGCGAACATCGACACCGGGTTGTGCGAGAAGGTGGCGGCCGGTCTCGGTCTGCCCGCTCCGAAGCCGACCGTCGAGGTCTCCGATCTCCCGCAGAGCCCCGCGCTGGCGCAGGTCGGCAAGACGTGGCCCGTGCAGGGCCGGTTGATCGGCATCGTCGCCGACGACACCACCGACGTCGATCAGGTGCTCGCGGCCGTGCAGGCCGTGGACGCGGCAGACTGCGTCCCGCTGGTCGTGGCCCCGCACGGCGGGATGCTCGGTGGAGTCGTGCCGATCTCGCGTACCTTCCTCACGGCCCGCTCGATCGAGTTCGACGCCGTGATCATGGCGACGACCGTCCCCGACACGCGGGTCCGGATCCTCGTCGACGAGATGTTCCGGCACCACAAGGCGCTGGCCGCGTGGGGCGCCGGTGCGGCGGCACTGGAAGAGCTGAAGGCACCGGGTGTCGAGATCGTGGACGGACCGGAGACGGCCGTCGCACAGGTGCTGGAGCTGCTGGGTACCCACCGAGTGTGGGATCGAGACGCCGTGTGACAGACCTCACCTGAGCTCACCTTCCGAAGTTCGGGTGCCCCAAGTTATTCTTTCGTTACCTCTGGCCGCAGCTGATTCTCATCGCTGCGGCCAGTTGTTATTTACGCCCAGGTCAGGGCACGAATCGCATCATCGGGTGAATCGCGCTGCCGCGCCCACGAACGGGTCGCGCAGAGCCGTGAACCGGCGTGCGGTCGCCACCCGGGCAAGGGTTCGGGACGCGCGCACCAGCCGCTGGGTGCGGCGCCGCCGGGCGCGGTCGTATCGCTCCAGCGCCTCGGCCGCCGGATGCTCGGACAGCAGGACCGCGAGTGTCGCGCCGTCGATCATCGCCTCGCACGCGCCGCGGCCGAGATTCGGTGCCATCGCGTGAGCGGCGTCACCGATCAGCGCGACGTTGCCGTGGACGAAGGACGGCAGCGGGGGCGATTCGTACAGATCGTGGTGCAGCACGTCGGCGGCGTCGATCCGGTCGAGTACGTTGCGCACGGCCGGGTGCCAGTCGCGGTAGCGCTCGCGCAGTTCGTCGATGTTCCCCGTTCCGCCGGCCGGGGCGCGCACGGCGGCGAACCAGTTGGTCAGATCCCCGTCGCGTGGAGTGATGCCGAACAGTGCGCCCGGTCCCCACGACTCGCTCGTCGTCGACGCCGTGCCCGGCACCCAGCCGCGCCAGGCCGAGTACCCGGTGTACACGGGACGGAAGGCGGGGCCGAAGAGCCGGTCGCGCGTCGTGCTGTTGATGCCGTCCGCGGCGACGACGACGTCGTAGGCGGCGAGG
>JAAZAD010000131.1 GCA_012514505.1 Rhodococcus sp. (in: high G+C Gram-positive bacteria)
ATGCAGTTCATGCCCGCCACCTTCACCCAGTACGGCACCGACGGCGACGGTGACGACCGAGCCGACATCCACAACAACGCCGACTCCATCTTCAGTGCCGCCAACTACCTCACCGCATCCGGCGTCACCGCCGGCGAGGACGGTGTCCGGCGGGCACTGTTCGCCTACAACCGCGCCGACTGGTACGTCAACGACGTCCTCTACTACGCCCACGCCTACGGTGGCGGCACCGTCCTCGGCGACCCCACCGACTGCGGCCCAGGCGGGGTCGGCGACCCGACCAAACCCACCCTCACCCGCGAGCAGATCACCACCGTCCTCGACTGGGCCACCAGCCGCATCGGCGCCCCGTACCGACTCGGCGCCACCGGACCCGAAGCATGGGACTGCTCCAGCTTCACCCAGAATGCCTACGCCCGCATCGGGCTTACCCTCCCGCGAACTGCAGCCGGGCAACGCAACTGGCTCGCCGCCGGCAACGGCCACCAGATCCAACCAGGAAACGAACAACCCGGCGACCTGATCTTCGTCGACAGCTACCTCGGACCCAACCAGATCGGCCACGTCATGATCGTCTTCGACCCCACCACCAAGACCACCATCGAAGCCGGCGGCACCAAAGTCGGCCACTACGACTACGGACACAGAGAAGACAGCAATCTGTACCAGGTCTGGCGACTCGCAACCCCCACCGGATGAAACTGAAAAGCCCCCGCGCACTCTCGACCGGCGACATCCGAGCACGAAAGGGGCGCGCCTTCTAGTGCGACTCACGTTCTGGCCAACCGGTCCGCTCCCGAGCCATCGGCTACAACCGCGCACCAACGCATCCCATAAGGACCCGGACGGGGTCCACCTGCAGGTCCGCCTGACTCAGGACAAGGTGTACCTGCTCGTGAGGGGACCATAGGAACGCGATCCCCGGCGTCGTCGACCTCAAATCCGTTCCTCGAGTCAGGCCGTTCACGAAGGTCGAGTCACAACGATTCCTTCGACTACGCCGACGAGATGGTTGAGCGAGGGGACCGGACTGGCCACAAGGGGTGAAAATCTGCGTCCCGAGACTTGTTCATGTTCAAGTTCTTCTACAGCTTCGGGTTGCGCCGCGCCGAGGGCTTCCCCTGGATGTCTGTGACGTTCAGGCGCCGCCTGCTGCCCCGGAGTTCGGCGACCTTGGGCTGGTGCTCAGTGCGCTACGGCGGGCCAATCGGCGCACTGTGCTGTTGACCTTCCGTGGACCGTGCTGGTTCTCACCGAGTACCTCGAGGAGGTGCGACCCTGCTACGCGCCCGACGGCCTGATGTTCTTCCTGAACGAACGTGGCGGGCGTGTTACAGGCAGCTACCTGAACGCTCGGTCGGGTGAGTTCCGCATCGCGGCAGGGCTGCCGAGAGAACTCCAGCCGCGACGACGGTGACGCCATCTGTGGCACCTGCTACTCCCAAGGCCACGCCAGCCCCTCGCTGATCAAGTTAGGAGGGTGCCGCTCCCCGGATCCGCTCTCCGGCGAGTTAACTCGGGTCCTTTGTCAGAGCTATCGACGAGGCATCCCCGGTATGAAGCTCTTCGCCAAGGAATCGCCCGCCAAGAGGGCGTCGACGGTCGCCGCGACAGCATCCTCACTCGTGAGCGGTCGCCCACCAGGGCGGTCGCGAGAACTCGAACGTCTGGGCGGTCTGCCGCTCCCACAAGCGGTCAGAGCCGTATTGCTGACTGGGATTGATCTTTCTTGTGACGACAACCGCCACCACGACTACCGCGCCCGCCGCAACCAACGCGTGATGGGCCGATTGAAGCCGTGCCCCCGTGGTGAAGGTGTCGTCGACAAGGAGTACCCGATGGTCGGTCAACGATTCACCAGCGCGTGGTACGAATCCGAGCGGGCTCGCTTGATTGAACTTCATCGTTCCCGGGCCGAGAACCAGCGGTCGGGTGAATGGCCCGAGCGCCTCTGGAAAGTTCGCCTCAACCGCCACCTGAAGTGCTGGGGCATCGGGGTGATGGGTGGACGGCACGGCTACGACGCTGTCCCAGTTGCCGAATCGATCGACGAACAGATCGTGGTGTTGAGCCACGTAGCGGGCCAAGATCGCTGAAACGTATCGGGCTTCCTCTTCGCGGACGCTCGGATCCGGATGCTCCTTGTAGTGGTGCATTCGATCGCGCAGGGGTGAAGGGGTCGTGTAGTAGCTGATCGGAATGACCATCTCGCAGGGAAAGTCGACCTGCGACGACGTGCGTTCGCAACTGAAGCAGAGGCGGTCGACCCGAGTACGGCCTGACCGGCAGAGCGGGCAGACGTCCGGAGCGTCCATGGGCATGGGAACCAGCTCTGGAGCGAGCATGTCGGACGTCCGGCTCAGGTTGGCGGTCATCGTGACGCCGAACTGGCGTCGAGCGCCTGTGCGACCGAGGTTGGACTGCCGACGAAGTACACAAGTGGCTCTGTGGCGAACCGGCGGGCCCAAGGCATGTGGCCGAGGAGAGGCTCCCACAGCAACACGGGTTTGCCCTGCTCCTGCGCAATGGTCGCCTCGATCCGAGTTCCGCTTCGCTCGGTCAACTCGACAAGAAGGCTCGCTCGTGTGAGCCCGGCGATCAGTACGTTCCTTGCCGGAAAGGTCGTCTTGCTCGGTGGCTGTCCCAACGCAAACTGGGAAACGAGCGCCCCATGCTGCGCAATGCGTTCCTGCAAGTCCGCGTTCGCTGGGGGATATGCGCGGTCGA
>JAAZAD010000132.1 GCA_012514505.1 Rhodococcus sp. (in: high G+C Gram-positive bacteria)
ACGGTCGTCGAGGCACGCACGGCGCTCGAGCCGATGATGGCCAAGCTCGCGGCCGAGCGGATCGACGAGGAACAGTTGGCGACGCTGAAGTACTCCGTCGACCACATGAGGGAGAACCTGCACGACGAGGAGATCTTCGTCGAGATGAGCCGGGTCTTCCACGACACGGTGGCGAAGAGTTCGGGCAACGTCCTGTTCGGCTATCTCATCCACGCGCTGCTCGACATCCTCGACGGCTCGGTGATGGGCATGGAGTACCAGGAGAAGCACCGGCGGGCGACGGCGGACATTCACGAGAAGATCTATCTCGCTGTGGCCGACCGTGATCCGGATGCGGCGCTGGCGGCGATGGAGGAGCACATCGCCGGTATCTGGCGGTACGAGGAGAAGCACTATCCCGAAGCGCTCGAGACCCCCATCGCATGGGGGAATCGGGGCTGAGCCGAGCTCTGACCTGCGCGTAGTACGGCGCGGCGGGCCGACCTGAGGGTCGGCCCGCCGCGCCGTTTTTCGTGCGCGAATCCCAGTGTCGTTGCGGTATCCGACTTTTCCTCGGGTCCGGCTGTTGACAATCTTTCTTATCATGCGCATGATATACGTGATTTGGATCACGACTCTGTGATGGGCTCCAGGTATTCCCGAGGAACGGAGAGCAGTGCATGTCAACTTCGCGCAGTGCGTGGCCGAGGGCCGTCGGCGCAGTCGCCGCGGCATCCCTCACGGCGGCCGTGCTGGCCGGATGCGCCGAAACCACATCGTCCGGCAGCAGCGAAGGCGGTGAAGGACTCGCCTACGGGGCGACGAAGGAGGACTACATCGCGGCATTCGCCGACGTCGATCCCATTGTCCTGCAAACTCAATCGCCCGCCCCGAAGGGATCGCCGACCGGTGTCCCCGTCGAACGCTATCTCGACACCGTCACCGAATGGTCCGGCGGGAAGATCACCTTCGACGTCGCCTACTCCAACGCCGTCGCGCCGCCGGCCGAGATCGACAACGCACTCGTCGACGGACGACTCGACCTCTGGCACATCATTCCGCAGTACGAACCCGCCGAATACCCCGCGAGCACCGCGCTGACCGACTCGAGTTTCGTGTCCGTGCAGTCCGCGCTCCACGGGCCGCTGCAGTCCAACGCCTGGATCAACCAGGTGGCATTCGACACCCCCGAGATCCTCGCGGAGTACGAGGACAAGGGATTGAAGATCCTTCTTCCCGAATATAATTCGGGATCCAACGGACTCTTCTGCGCCACCGACCGCCGCGACCTCGCAGCCCTGAACGGTGCGCAGGTCACCGCGTCGGGCCGGTCCATCAACTCCGAGGTTTCGGCGCTCGGCGCCAACCCCGTTTCGATCGCCTACACCGAACTGTTCGAGGCCCTGCAGCGCGGCATCGCCGACTGCTCGGTCACCTCGTTCACCGTCGGAATGCTCGGCGGATTCCTCGACCAGACCCCGCAGGTCGTCATCGACCCCGCCGCGGGCGTCGCAGTGGGCTGGGGTGGCATGGCCATGAGCACCCAGGCGTGGGACTCGCTGCCGCTGGTCGCACAGCAGCTGCTGTGGGACAGCCTCACTGTCTACCTCGAATCGAACATCGAGGACAAGATTCTGCCGAACACCGCAGAAGGCGTGAAAGCAGTACTGGCAGCGGGTGGTTCGGTGCACCCCTACGCCGATGATGCACGCAGCGCCCTGGTCACCGAGAACACCAGGCTGCTCGACGCGCAGCGCACCAACCCGGCATTCGACGACGACGACGCCTTCGTCGACCGCATCGAGAGTGCCACCGCCGAGTGGGAATCGATCATCGCCGAACTCGGCTACGAGGACGTCACCTACGACGAGTTCGCCGCCTGGTACACGCCCGAGGTCGTCGACCTCGGCGACTACAGCACGAAGGTCTACGAGCAGATCTTCCTTCCCCACCGCCCGGCCTGATCGTGCCGGCCGGCGACACCGGAACAAGGAGTGAAGCGATGACGCCCCCATCGGGATGTCCCATCAGTCACAGCGACTACACGAGCAAGAGTGAAATCTACGGCCACTACGCGCTTCTCGACGAAGAGCGGGAGGCCGAACGATTCCACTTCAACGACACCACCGAGCGTGGATTCTGGATGCTCACGCGGTACGAGGACGTGCTCGCGGGCTTCCAGAACCACGCCAACTGGACGACGAACGTCCGCACCGCGCTGTTCCCCGAGAGCTCGATCGAGCTGTTGCCGCAGGACCTCAACGGGGAGGAACACCAGAAGTTCCGGCGCATCCTGAACCCGTTCTTCTCTCCGGCCGCGGTCCGCCGGATGGAGGACCTCGCCCACTCGCGGTGCGTGGAACTGCTCGAGGCCCTCGCACCCGTCGGTCACTGCAACTTCGTGGCGGAGTTCGCGATCCGGTATCCGACGGATCTGTTCCTGATCCTCATGGGACTGCCCGTCGAGGATGGTGACTTCTTCCTGCCGTGGACCGAAGAGATGTTCAACTGCATGCTGCAGGGCGACCTCGACGGTGCTGCGGTGCCGAAGGCGAAGATCCTCGCGTACTTCCAGAAGGCCGTCGACGAGCGGCGCAGTGATCCCCGCGATCCCACCGAGGACATGGTCACCCGGCTCGTCCAGGCCGAACTCGACGGCGAACCGCTGACGAACGACACGATCCTCACCGCGTGCCTGTCGATCATGCTCGCCGGTCTCGACACGACCCGCTCGGCACTCGGCTACATCTTCGCGCACCTGGCCCGCAACGACGCCGACCGGGAACTGCTCATCGAGGAGCCGGAACGGACCCGCGACGCCGTCGAAGAGTTCATCCGGATGTATCCGCTGGTGATCCAGGC
>JAAZAD010000133.1 GCA_012514505.1 Rhodococcus sp. (in: high G+C Gram-positive bacteria)
AAGTAGGGACTTGGACCCGCTACGGCGCGTAGCGAGAGTACATTCGCACAGTACGGCGGCTGGTTCCGACGAGTGCCCGCGGCGATATCGGTGGGGTAAGACGCCGTCGCAGGGCGGCACGCGCAAGCTCGTGTCTCAGCCGGGACACTCCCGGTGTGGCCGCTCGACGACGGATCTGCTCGACGAGGTTCAGCGACGGCGGTGTCCACAGGCCGGGTATGCGCGCAACGAGTCGGTCGATGACCGCCCGTTCCGCGTCGTTGTAGGGGGCGCCGTCACACTGGCCCAGAACGTCGATCATCTCACTCAGACGCGTGTGCACGCGGTGGATCACACTGAGCGAGAAGCGTTGGAGGTGGGCCTGTCGATATTCGACATCTGGATCCTGACCAGGCGGGATGAATTCATCTAACGTCATGGAGTCAAATAGTTCATCGAACAGCAATGCGTCGTAGTGGTAGAACTTGGCGAGATCATCTGAGGGATCGAAACGATCCGACGCGGTTCCACGCATCCCCGAATGGTTGCGTATCAAGAAGAGCGGTCCGCCTGATACGCGCGCAGCGGGCCACCGGCGACCTAGCCGTATGGGCATCGCGTAGTCCTCGGAGCGCAAAAACCTCTCGTCGTACCCCCCGAGCTGGTGGTAGCAACTCGTTCGCACGAGTATGCGCGCACCGCCTAGGAAATTGCCCTCGAGGAGTGCGACGAGGAAGCCCGTTTGCTCAGTGTCAGGCGCGCGCGACTCCCCTACGACCTGGCCCATCTCCAGAGATTCGATCGGGGTCGGCGCTGTGATGTAGGCAGTTCCGTAGCTGAAACCACAGTCCAAGTTCTGGTCGAGAGCGGCGGCCAAGCGCTCGAGCGCGTCCGGGCACGCGACGTCGTCGTCGTCGAGGATCCAGGTGTACTCACCGGTGACATGGGTGAGCCCCGTGTTGAGAGCTGCCGGCTTGCCTCCGTTGGGTCGATAGATGTACTGCACCGATCCCCGGTAGCGGCTGACCACCGCTGCGGTCTCGTCCGTCGACCCATCGTCGACCACGATGATCTGCCGTGCTGGAGTCGTCTGGCGCAGCAGGCTGTCGATGGTCTGTCCTAGGAGCGCTGCGCGGTTGAACGTGGGCACAATGACAGACACATCGGACGTCGTCACCGTGCACGCGCCTTCCACTCCGCAAGTTCCAGACCACCAGGCATGAGCCACGAGGAGCGCCAGAGGAGTCGGGCTGCGCGCTGTGGGTTGCGCCAGCCGGCCGCCGCACGCCGAGCAAGAAGAGCCAGCAAAGTGTGTCGCAGCCGCCGCACCTCCGGTGAATCATCGATCGCTCGAACGGCATGTGCGAACTGCTTGTCGCCCGTGGCAAGCCCATTAGTGAGTTCGATCATGCGTTCGAGCACGGCGCGTTCCGCATCAGTGTACTTTCCGAGATCCGACAAGCCAGCCAGCACCTGTAGTTCGCTGAGCACCTCTGGGTAGACACGATGAATGAGCAGGATCGACAGCCTCTGCAGCACTGCCTCTCTGGTGTGCGACTCGAGACAGTGACCGACTGGCAGATAGCTCCCGAGTGGCAGCTGTTGGTAGAACTCCC
>JAAZAD010000134.1 GCA_012514505.1 Rhodococcus sp. (in: high G+C Gram-positive bacteria)
AGCGAACTCCCGCCGACCCCTGCGCCGCACATGACGTCCATGCCGTTCCCCGGAACCCGTTCGATGAGCCCGGTGAACGGTTCGGTCGGGATCGGCGGAGTACCGGTCATCACCGGGGCGGACGACAACCACGACATCCGCCGGTCCGGTTGCAGCATGTGAGGGAACGTCTCGGCGTTCGGTCCCGTGGGCCAGCGGATGCCCCGTTCGAGGACCAGCGTCTGCACACCGGCCCGGCCGAGATGCAGCGCGGTGATCGCACCGCCGAAACCGCTGCCCACGACGACCGCCCGATGGCGCTCCTCGGTGACCTCGGCGCGTGCGCGTGGGATCGGGGACAACGACAACGCGGCAACGGCGGCACCGCCGACGACGGTTCCCCGCAGGAAGGTACGGCGGGACAGCGCAGTATTCACGAATGGCTCTCCTGGAGCGTGGTCAGACAACCGTGAGCGGGAGGGGAATTCCCCGATCCTCGAAGACGAAGGACGAACCCGTACTGAAGCGCGTGACAGCGACCTCGTCGCACTCGTTCGCCGGGGATCCGGCACGGAACACCTCGACGACGAGAGCTTCTTCGGTCTCGGAGACCGGGCGGGTGGTGAAGTGCGGGTCCACACCGCGCACCAGAGCGTCGAGCGGCCCCAGGTGTTCGAGGTCGATCAGAGTGGGCCAGGACCCGTCGTCGAAGGCACCCCCTCGCCGGTTGATCCGGAGACCCAGCGCGTCGTCGTCGAAACAGATCACCCGATCGACGTACCGGTGCGGTGCCAGCAGCGGGTGCACGTCGAGTACCGCGGCCAGACCGGCGAACGAGCGCGGCAATCCCAGCGCGGTACGGATGCGCTCGGACGTGATGCCGGCGATGCCGGTGAGCTGCTTACGGGTCAGCTCGATCGCGGACTGCTCGTCGGTGCGCTTGCGCACACTCATGAGGAACCCGAGCGCGAGCAGGTGATGCTGCATGCACACCTCTTCGGCGATGCGTACCAGGGCCGACTTCGAGAGCTCGTCGAACCGGAGGTCTGCGAGGAGAGGGCCCGAATAGTCGTGTCTCCCTTCACCGTCCCGGTCGATCGGACTCAGCTCGAGAGCCACGGCAGCGGTCCGGCCGAGCGCTTCGGTGTGTGGTTCGACAGCCGGTGGTTCGTACGAAGGGTCGATCGTGACCGTCCACGCGCAGTGCTGGTGCTGATCGGCCGGCGCGCGGGGCGGCCGATGGATCGGCCGCACCCTGGCGTGCGGATTGGTCGCGAGCGCGGTGGCGTCGAAGGTCGGGTCCTCGATGTCGTGGCACATCGCGGTCACGTAGGCGTCGCCCAGCGGCTCGACGTCCATCAGTGCCCCGCAGTGGTCGAGCCAGAACTCGCCGTGGTCGCGGTCGTGGACGCGATAACGGAAGTCCATGAACTGCGGGGGTGCCCCGATGTCGAGCTGCATGCCCTTGAAGATGGTCACGACATCGTCGCCCTCGAACTTCAGGGCACGCTGCATGCGGCGCGTGTACCACGGCGACGACGCCTGCCACTCCTCGATGGCCACCTCCGCCATGCCCTACCGACCGAACGCCGAGATCAGATGCGCCATCCCGGAACGGTCGATGAGCTGACCGCACAGCAACAGTTCGGGGACGAGCGTGGCGAGGTCGGTGCGGGAGAGCGCTGCGAACGAGTCCCCCGTGTCCACGAGGCTCACCACAACGGGACCGGCGACTCGCCCACCCGGTACCAGCCGGGAAGTCGCGTCTTCCCCGTCGACCGCTCGATCCGCTTCTGCATACCGTCGGACAGCGCGTTCGCCGTGATCATCTCGAGGAACAGGTGCGAGACGTTGCCGAAGTCGAAGAAGTCGCGCTGCCACGACCACTGGAAGTTGCCGCCGTACCGGAACCAGCTCCCGCCGATACCGTGCACGGAGTAGTGCTCACCGTTCTCGCGGGTCCTGTCGGCGACCTGCTTCCAGAAGCCGATCACGTCGCCGGAGCGTTCGTCGACGACGAACTGCTGGTAGGGATACTGCCAGCCTTCGAGCCCGTCCATCTCCTGGCCCAGTGCGAGGTCACGGATCTCCTCGCGGCCCACGGCCATGAACTCGGTG
>JAAZAD010000135.1 GCA_012514505.1 Rhodococcus sp. (in: high G+C Gram-positive bacteria)
ACAGGATCGTGCCGCCGTGCGCCACGGTCTCCTTGACGAACTCGTACGCCTTGTCGATGTACGTCAGCGTCTGCTGCAGGTCGATGATGTAGATGCCGTTGCGATCGGTGAAGATGAATCGCTTCATCTTCGGGTTCCAACGACGGGTCTGGTGACCGAAGTGCGTGCCGCTGTCGAGCAGCTGCTTCATTGTTACGACAGCCATGGCTGTGTATCTCTCTTTCATTGCCGGTTCTGCAGGGCGTCGGTGACGCTCTGCCCTGGCACCCGCTGGCCTTCGGACTCACACTGCTCGAGTGTGAGACCAGCCGAAGGCCGACAAACGTGCGCGGGCGCGCGAAGTCGGACTGTGCGAACACAGACCGCTCGACCAGTGTACGGCCTGCATTGCCGGTCCCCTAACCGCGGCTGCCACCGACCCCACGGTCAAGTGCCTCCTACCCCGGTGTGCACAACTCCAAGATCCGTACACAGGCCGAATGACGTGCGATTATTCGCGGGTATCTGCGGCATCGTCGCCATGATGATGCGCACATCGATACCTGCGATCGTGCTCGCCCTCCTCGTCACCATCACGTGGCCGAGCAGTGTCGACGCCGCCGAATCCGAGTTCGATTGGCCGCTGCAACCGCGACCCCGGGTGGAGCGTGCCTTCGACAAACCCGAGCACAACTGGCTTCCCGGACACCGAGGGGTCGACCTCGCCGGGCAACCCGATGAAGCCGTGCTGTCCGCCGGAGCCGGCGTAGTGGTGTTCGCGGGAACCGTGGCAGACAAACCAGTGGTCTCCGTCGATCATGACGGCGGCCTTCGGACCACCTACGAACCGGTCGTCGCACGCGTTCGGGCGGGGCAACGCGTCGGCGTCGGCACGGTACTCGGCGTACTCGAACCCGACCATCCCGGTTGCACCGCAGCCGCGTGCCTGCACTGGGGCTTGCGCCGTAGCCGCGAGTATCTGAACCCGCTCCGACTGGTCGACGCCACTCCCCTACGACTGAAACCGCTCCAGCCAGATCATGCGCGGGGGTGAGCCTGATCATGCACCGCGCGTAGCCGGTCGACGGACACGTGCGTGTACAGCTGTGTGGTGGCCATGCTCGCGTGCCCCAACAACTCCTGCACCACGCGCAGGTCCGCCCCACCCTCCAGAAGGTGGGTCGCTGCGCTGTGCCGCAAACCGTGCGGACTCAGGTCTGGCGAACCAGGAACCGCCGAGAGGACGTCGTGCACCACACTGCGTGCCTGGCGCTGGTCCAATCGGCCGCCACGCTTTCCCAGCAGCAGCGCATTTCCCGATCTCTCACCGATGAGCTTCGGTCGGCCTGCGCGTAGCCATGCGTCGATCGCGTCGGCGGCCGGACGACCGTAGGGCACCGACCGTTCCTTGTTTCCCTTACCGATCACGCGAAGCAAACGTCGATGCTTGTCCACCGACACGAGATCGAGACTGCACAGTTCTCCGACACGAATCCCGGTGGAGTAGAGCAGTTCGACGATGAGGCGGTCACGTAGCGCAATCGGATCCTCCTGAGCCGCACCCAGTTCCGCTGCGTCCATCGCTTCCACAGCCTGCGTCTGGCGCAGGACCGCAGGCAGTGTCCGATGTGCGCGAGCTGCGACCAGTCGCGCGCCCGGATCGGACGACAGTCGTCTGGTACGCATCAGCCAGGCGGTGAAGTTACGGGCCGACGAGGTTCGTCGTGCCAATGTGGTTCGGGCTGTTCCGGCGGCTGCTTGCGCGGCAAGCCACGACCGCAGCACCGACAAGTCGAGCGCCGATATGTTCGTGTTGCCGACACCCGAGGTGAAGTGGCGCAGCAGCGAACGAACATCGGCCAGATATGCGCGAACCGTATGTTCCGAGCGTCCCCGCCCGAGGCGCAAGTGCTCGGAATACTCCTGGAGCACGGCGTCGAGTTCAGGTGTCAGCTCGATCCGCTGCGGGCGCTCGCCGTTCATGCACCCATGATTCGTTGCGGCCACGCACCAGGCAAGCGGGACACACCTTCCCGAGAACGTGTCAGGCGTTACCCGCCTCCGCGAATTCCGATTTCCACACGCGGAATCCTTCCTCGGTACGACCTTTGCGCCAATACCCCGAAATGGACGCATCCGAGGCCGGAACAGCTCGTTCCTTGCGCACGTACGCCCGCAGATTCGACATGACGGCCTGAGCTTCACCATGAACGAAGACATGTGGCCGCCCATCGCGCCACGGGATCTGCCGAACGGCGGCGATCAGCGGGGCGTTGTCACCCGAATTTCCATCACCGACCGCACCTGACGACGCACCTCGATGTATCCACCGGACGTCGACGCCGACCGGCGCACCCAGCGGCACTTCGTCATCGGGACCGCCGACTTCGATGAGCACGTCACCGACAGCATCGTCGCGGAGCCGCTCCACCGATGCCGAAATCGCGGGAATTGCACTCTCGTCCCCGGCGAACAGGTACCAGTCGGCGGCGTTGTCGGGCGCAAAAGCACCGCCCGGCCCTCGCAACGTCACCGTGTCGCCGGACTTGGCCGAGGCCGCCCACGGCCCCGCCACTCCCTCGTCGCCGTGTACGACGAAATCGATCGCGATCTCGCGCCTGGCATGGTCGACGGAACGAATCGTGTAGGTCCGCGTGACCTGTTCATCTGGTGTCCCGAACACGAGCTTGACGTACATGTCGGTGAAGTCGTTCGGGGCGAACGAGTCGAACCCCGGATCGCCAAGGTGAACTCGGACCATGTGGGGAGTGAGATGTTCCGTCCGGACCACGGTCAGTTCTGCTGTCGGCTTCGCCATCACGCCCTCGAATCCACAAAGAAGTAAGTGTTACCTAACTACTGTACGCGAGCGGTCCGGTGTCACATCCGTCTGCGGTTCCCCGTCTTATGTGCAGGTGCCGAGAGACCCGCTCCCGGGCACACCTCGATCGGAGGCAGCGCAATGACCACATCGATACTCGTGACTGGCGGTACCGGAACGCTCGGCGGCCATGTCCTACCCCTTCTGACCCGGACCAAGACGACAGTTCGGGTGCTCACCCGCCACGATCGCGAACCTGATCCACGATTCGACCACGTGAGGGGCGATCTGGCAGATGGAAGCGGACTCGAATCCGCTCGGGAGGGTGTCGACGTTGTTCTCCACCTCGCGGGAGGTCCGAAGGGTGACGACGTGGCTACGCAAAACCTCATGCGGGCAGCCTCTGCTGCGCATGTCGAAAAAGTGGTCTACATCTCGGTGATCGGTGCCGACAGGGTTCCCATCGGATGGTTCGAATCCAAGTTTCGTGCGGAGACTGCAATCGTCGAATCCGGTATCCCGTGGACGATCCTTCGGGCAGCTCAGTTCCACGATCTGGTTCTGAAGACGGTCACCACGTTGGCGAAGCTCCCGGTGATGCCGAATCCCGGTGGTCTGCGCTTTCAGCCGGTCGATTCCCGTGATGTAGCGGAACGGCTCGTGGAGCTCACCTTCGCCGATCCCGCTCGTCTCGTTCCGGATATGGCTGGGCCGCAGGTTTACACCGTGGCCGAATTGGGGCGCAGCTACTTGGGCGCTCTCGGAAAGCGGCGCCCGATCGTGCCCGTCCGTATCCCTGGCAAGGCCGGGCGCGCGTACCGGGCCGGCGCCAACCTGTCCACTGAAGAAATCACCGTCGGCAGCCGAACGTGGGAGGCATTCCTCGGCGAGCGGTACCGCCAAGGCAGCGCTCTGGTGCATCGAACACCGTGAACCACGTCAACGCGAACGGGCCCACCCCTCCTCGGTAGGAACGGCGAATGCATCGAGTTCCAACTGGGCCAACACTGCCCGGACCGTCCCGATCGGCACCCCGGACTCCTCGGACAGACCCGGCACCGATTGCGAGCCACGCGCCGGGAGCGCCTCGTACACGAGCAAGGCGTTTCCCTCGAGCGAGTCGGTCTCACGCACCACCTCTTCATCGCAGGCCCCCAATCCGACCGGGCCCGCCTCCTCGACGACATCGACGGCCCGTGCCACGAGCCGGGCTTCACCCTCCCGGATCATGCGATTGCAGCCGGTCGACGACACCGACGTCACCGGACCCGGGACGGCCATCACAGGACGGCCCATACGCCGTCCCCATGTCGCCGTATTGCGGGCGCCGCTGCGCCATCCCGCCTCCACGACGACCAGACCGTCCGACAGTGCTGCCACGAGACGGTTCCGCGCCAGGAACCGGTGCTTGGCGGGACTGATGCCAGGAGCGTATTCGCTGACGACCGCACCATTCTGCGATATCTGCCGCAAGAGTCGTGCGTGGCCCGCGGGGTAGGCACGATCGACACCACAGGCGAGCACGGCGACGGTCCGGCCACCCACACCCAGGGCCGCGCGGTGTGCGGCACCGTCGATCCCGAACGCGGCACCGGAGATGATGGTCCAGCCGTCGACGGCCAGGTCTCCTGCGATCTCGCCCGTCACGTGCTCGCCGTACCCGCTCGCAGCTCGGGTGCCCACCACGGAGACCGCCCGATCGGTCAGATCCGCCAACGATCGAGAACCGACCACCCACAAGGCAAGTGGCGGACCATCGGTCCTGGCGTGGCCGAGCCCGTCGAACGCGAGCATCCTCCAAGCGGGCCATTCGTCGTCGTCGGGAGTGACGAGCCGGCCGCCCATCTGAGCCACGAGTTCGATGTCTTGTGCGGCGGTGTTCACGTGCGCCCTGGCCACCGTTCGCTCCCCCAGGTACTCGGACAGATCACGCTCACGCACCGCTCTCGCGGCTTCCTCCGGACCGACCTCCTCCACCAGCTTCGTCAGCGGCGCACACGGGCCCTGCACCACCTTCGACAGATACGCCCACGCCAGGACGCGCGGGTTTCGCCACACCTCCACCGACGTCACTGCACTCCCCCGTCCTGAAATCCCCTGTCCCGAAACGCCAACGCTGTGGCAACCTGATCCGCACCCGGCACGTCCACCCCGGCGAGATCCGCGACCGACCACGCGACTCGAAGCGCCCTGTCCGCACCACGGGCCGTGATCACGCCGCGCCGGAGTGCCCGCTCCACCGGATCCAGGGCCGCTTTCGACAGGCGAAACCGTTGACGCAGTGCCGGGCCCGGCACTTCTGCGTTGGTGATCCAACCGAACTCGCGCCACCGCTCCCTTGCCGCTGCCCGCGCCTGCGCGACGCGGTCTCGAACCGTTTCGGTGCTCTCCCCCACTTCGTCGATCAACGCACCAGCAGCCACGGATTGCATGCGCACTCGCAGATCGACTCGGTCGAGGAGCGGTCCGGACAACTTGCCCAGGTATTTTCTTCGAGCAGTTGGGGCGCACACACAGTCCGCTTCGCGTGCCGGCGCACATGGACAGGGATTCGCAGCGAGAATCATCTGGAATCGAGCCGGATACCGCGCCACACCATCGCGTCTCGAGATCCGCACCTCCCCGTCCTCGAGGGGCGTGCGCAGAGCCTCCAGCACCTTGGTCCCTATCTCCGCGCATTCGTCGAGGAACAGCACGCCTCGGTGGGCTCGACTCACTGCCCCCGGCTTCGCCATCCCACTGCCACCGCCGACGAGCGAACTCACGGACGCGGTGTGATGTGGCGCGATGAAAGGCGGGATATCGATCATCGGGCGGTCCACCGGCAGCGTTCCCGCAACAGAATGAATCGCTGTCACTTCCAACGATTCTCGCGCCGTGAGCGGCGGCAACACGCCGGGAAGCCGCTGCGCGAGCATCGTCTTTCCGATACCCGGCGGCCCGGTGAGCATCAGATGATGTGCTCCGGCCGCGGCGACCTCGATCGCCCACCGCGCCTCCGACTGTCCTGCCACCTCGCTGAGATCGGCACCGTTATCGCGCACACCTGGCACCGGCGGATCGGGCGACGTCAACTGCCGCTCGCCACGAAGCCATCCGAGCACAGCCCGCAGTGTTGTCGCGCCGAGTATCTCGATCCCGCCCACGAGACCCGCTTCGGGCAAGGTGGATTCGGGGACGACCACCGTGGCCCATCCCGCGTTCTTCGCGGCAAGCACTGCCGGCAGGATTCCGCGGACGCTGCGTAACCGACCGTCGAGCGCCAACTCACCGAGCAACACGGTTTTGCGCAGCCGGTCCCGCTGAACTTTGTTGGCGGCGTCCAAGACAGCCGCCACGAGGGCCAAGTCGTAGACCGATCCCACTTTCGGCAGGGTCGCAGGCGACAACGCGAGTATCACCCTGGAATCCGGCCACTCTTCTTCGGAATTGGTGACCGCGGCACGAATACGGTCGCGTGCTTCCTGGAGCGCCGTGTCCGGGAGCCCGACGAGGTGGATCGCGGGTAGTCCTCGTCCTATGTCTGCCTCGATCTCGACGACTTGTCCGTCGACCCCGGTCACGGCCACCGAATGTGCACGTCCGAGTGGCATCAGAATGCGCCTTCGATGTGCTCGATCCGGGGCGCGGACCCGCGCAGGAGAAGGATCGACACCACATCGAATCGGACCCGGCCCCAATGCCGTTCGGACTCCCGCAGCCACTCCAGACCCAGCAACCTGATCCGGCGTTGCTTGGTGACCGTGACCGCTTCCACCGGCAGTCCGAATCCGGTACCCGTCCTGGTCTTCACCTCGACGAAGACAAGTCCGTCTCCGTCGGCGGCAATCAGGTCTATCTCACCGTTACGCGAACGCCAGTTGCGTTCGACGATCTCCATGCCCGTACCGGCCAGATACTCGGCCGCCAGTTGTTCGCCATGCGCTCCGAGCGCGAGATTGTGCCCCACCGACGGCCTCCATGATCACCCTGGCAACCCACCCCGACCGGGGTCGCTTCTGAACACAGAATGCACCCGGAGCGCGGTCGGAAACCGTCGGAGAACTGGGCGAACACCTGCCCTGTGGATACTCAGGCAGCTGTGGACAACCTCCGCGGTCAGGACAGACCGTTGTCGGGAAGCCGCAGATCAAGCTTGTCAAGCTCTTCGATGTTGACGTCCTTGAACGTGATCACACGGACGTACTTCACGAACCGGGCCGGCCGGTACATGTCCCACACCCAAGCATCCGACATGCGCAGCTCGAAGTAGATTTCGCCGTCTGCGTTGTGGGGCAGCAGTTCCACCGAATTGGCCAGGTAGAAGCGCCGCTCGGTCTCCACCACATACGAGAACTGCCCGACGATGTCGCGGTATTCACGGTAGAGCGACAGCTCCATCTCGGTTTCGTACTTCTCGAGATCCTCGGCACTCATCGAACTGAAAGCCCTCCTGGTCTGGTGTGAACTGTCATCATCGTGCACCACCCACGGCGGCACCCACTCGGTTTCGTGCAGCTGCCACATTCGCATACGAATGACGATGCTCGTCGCTCGGTCCCAACCGTTCCAACGCTGCCATATGCGCGGCAGTGCTGTACCCCTTGTGGATCGCAAACCCATATCCCGGGAGTCCGGCGTCGAGGTCGACCATCGTGCGGTCGCGAGTCACCTTGGCCAGAACACTCGCAGCTGCGATACACGCGGCCGCACCGTCACCACCGATCACCGGCAACGACGGCGCGGGCAAACCAGGAACCCGGAACCCGTCCGTCAAGACATAGCCAGGCGTGGACGCCAATCCGGCAACAGCACGTCGCATCCCCTCGATGTTCGCGACGTGAACACCGATCGCATCGACCTCCCAAGCCGGCACCGCGACAACGCTCCACGACACCGCCAACCTGGTAATGGCGGGAAACAGTTCCTCGCGAGCCTTCTCGGTGAGCTTCTTCGAATCGTCGAGTCGCGCGAGGGCGGGATGTGGCCGCGGGGCAAGAATGCACGCCGCCACCACCAACGGACCGGCGCATGCCCCTCGTCCGGCCTCGTCGACTCCGGCGACCGGGCCGAGTCCACTGCGGATGAGCGCAGACTCCATGGTCCGCAGGCCGGACGATCTGCGGATGACGGTGCGGGGTGGCCACCTGTCGCTCACGGGGTTGTGCCTACCTTTGCGAGGGGTCAGTCGCCCTGAATGTCCGGCGAGCTGATTCCGCCCATGCGGCCCGGGGGTAGCACGATGAACTGTGCCTTACCGATCACGTTCTCTTCGGGAATGGTGCCCTGGCGTTCGTCACCGACGTGATAGCGCGAATCGGCCGAGTTGCTACGGTTGTCGCCCATCATCCACAAGTTGCCTTCGGGCACGGTGACGGGCCCGAAGCAGCGTCCGGACTTGCGTTCGGTCTCGCAGGTCAGTTCACCAGGAACGAATGGGAAGTCCATGGTGACGTACGGCTCGTCCAACGGCTTTCCGTCGACGAGGATGCGGCCTTGCTCATCGCAGCACTCGACAGTTTGCCCACCGGTCGCGATCACTCGCTTGACCAGATCGTTTTCGTCCGGCGGGACGACGCCCACCCACGATCCGACCTCTTGGAGGCCGCGTACCACCGGATTGTCCGAGCGGGTGGAGACGTACCCCTCCGACCACGAATCCGGGCCACGGAACACGATGACGTCGCCGGGCTGAGGATCGCCGAAGCGGTAGCCGATCTTCTCCACGACGATGCGGTCACCGGTACATCCGGGGCAGCCGTGCAGGGTCGGTTCCATCGACGCAGACGGAATCAGGTACACCCGCGCGATGAAGGTTTGCAGGAGGAAGCTCAGAACGAGCGCCACAAGTATGAGGATGGGCAGCTCGCGCCAGAAGGAGCGCTCCTTCTTCTCCTTGCCGGTCTTGGCGAAACGCTCGACCGCCTCGTCGGCGGCATCTCTGCCGTTCTCGGACGAATGCGAATCGGACGGCTGCGACACGGACGACAAGGCCTGCTCCTTCGGCGAATCAGTCACAAAAAACAGATTAGCCCGGCGCCGCAATCCTGCGACGCCGGGCTCATCGGAAAGGTCAGCGCTTTTCCTTGATCTTGGCGGCCTTGCCACGCAGGTCGCGGAGGTAGTACAGCTTCGCCCGGCGGACGTCACCGCGGGTCAGGACCTCGATCTGTGCGAGGTTGGGGCTGTGAACCGGGAAGGTGCGCTCGACGCCGACACCGAAGGAAACCTTGCGGACGGTGAAGGTCTCGCGAACGCCGCCACCCTGACGGCGGATCACGACGCCCTTGAAGACCTGCACACGCTCCTTCGAGCCCTCGATGACCTTCACGTGCACGTTGAGGGTATCGCCGGGGCGGAAGTCGGGGACGTCGTCGCGGAGGGACTTCTTGTCCAGGAAATCGAGGGTGTTCATCGGTGTTCCATCCTTGCGTTTTCGCAGGAGCAGAGGAACCGAGCGGCACCCGGCAACTCGCGTAGCCGGTGCTCGTCTGGTTCGTGCCCAGTTCAAGTGGCGTCGCCTGGTCCAGGCAACCCGTCAATTGTGCCAGACCGAGATGCTTTCGACGAAATCGGTGCAGGGGCCGCGTGCACTGCCTGCTCGAGTTCGGCCTCGGCCGCCGTCCGCGCGTGTTCGACGTCGGGGGTTCCCGCAATCAGATCCTGCACGTAGATCTTGGCCCGGATCACCGGCCGGCGCCACCGGCGTTCCCGCTCCAGCGCCCGGCGCATCCGCTTCGGTTTTCTGGTGTATCGCCATCGCGCCCACGGTGCACCTGGCCTACTGAGGCGTAGAGCACCCACGATCAGGAACGGGAACACGAACAATCCGACCAGACCTGTCCAGATCTTGCCTTTCGCCAACACGATCGCCGCCAGCAGCAGGTTGACCAGTGCAGCCACGCTGATGGCAACACGAATCCACGTGCCGGAATCGTCACGGAATCCCGCGACGTCGAACAGCTCCAACGGGCGAAACCCGAGAAGCACGAACCCTGTCACGGCCACCGCCACGAACACGGCATCGACCGACGCCCTCCCCTGCTCGGCCCAGTAGACGTCTTGCAGATAGAAGATCAGCGCGAACTCGTCGAGTACCAGGGCTGCGCCGATGCCGAAGAAGGTGGCGAGCACGGCGCCGGTGGTCTGCGTGCCGTCTTCGTAGACGGCGATGATCGCCCCACCGGACACCAGCATGGTGACGACGCCGAACACGACGTGATGAACATGGTGGCCGGCTGGGGTGACATTGCCCGGCCACCATTTCACCTCGGCACGGATCAACCGGACGCTCAGCCGGATGAACAGAAACGACACCAGAAAACCCAGAAGGAAGAACAGCAGCGGCAGCCTGCCGTTGCCGACGATCTCCCGCTCCAGCCAGTCCCGCATCGGTACCTCTCAGATCGACCCAGATCCGAGCATTCCACGGGCACGACCGAGTTAACGCCCGAATCCGGCCTTCTTCAAGGCATCGGCCATGGAACCACCGGCAGGGGCCAAGTTTCCGCGGCTACCCCTCCGGTCGCGCTGCTCGCGGCCCGAGCGACTCCCACCCGTACGGCCTTCGTTCGGCTTACCCTGCCGGTCCTTCTTGGCCGGTCCGGCACCGGGTTCGTCGTCGAGACGCAGTGACAGTCCGATTCGTTGCCGTGCCTCGTCGACCTCGAGAACCTTGACCTTCACGACCTCGCCGGACTTCACGACGTCGTGCGGATCCTTCACGAAGTTGCGTGACATCGCCGAAACGTGGACGAGGCCGTCCTGGTGCACTCCCACGTCGACGAATGCACCGAAGGCGGCCACGTTGGTGACGACACCTTCGAGCACCATTCCAGGTTTGAGATGCGCGACCTTCTCGATTCCGTCCGCGAACGTGGCGGTCTTGAATTCGGGTCGTGGGTCGCGGCCGGGCTTCTCGAGTTCCCCGATGATGTCGGTGACCGTAGGCAAACCGAAGCGCTCGTCCGCGTAGTCGGCGGGATTCAGCGCCCGCAGTGCCCGTTCGTTGCCGATGATCTCCCGGACTCCGGTACCGGTGGCATCCACGATCTTGCGCACCACCGGGTACGCCTCGGGGTGCACGCTGGACGCGTCGAGCGGATCGTCCCCGTTGGGGATACGAAGGAAGCCGGCACACTGCTCGAAGGCCTTCGGCCCGAGCCGCGCGACGTCCTTGAGTCCCTTCCTGCTCCGGAACGGGCCGTTCTCGTCACGGTGCGTCACGATGCTCTCCGCCAGCGATCCGGCGATACCGGAAACACGCGAGAGCAGCGGCACCGAGGCGGTGTTGACGTCGACTCCGACCGCGTTGACAGCGTCTTCCACCACTGCCCCCAAGGATCGGGCAAGCAGCGTCTCGGAAATGTCGTGCTGGTACTGCCCCACCCCGATCGACTTGGGTTCGATCTTCACCAACTCCGCTAGGGGATCCTGGAGCCTGCGCGCGATGGACACGGCTCCTCGGATCGACACGTCGAGGTCCGGCAGCTCCTGCGACGCATAGGCGGACGCCGAATACACGGAGGCTCCCGCCTCCGAGACGACGATCTTGGTCAGGTTCGCCACGCCGGCCTTCTTGATCAGCTCGGCAGCCAGTGCGTCGGTTTCTCGTGACGCCGTGCCGTTTCCGATCGCGATGAGTTCGACACCATGCTGCGCAACGAGACGAGCCAGGGTCACGAGCGAAACGTCCCACTTACCGTGCGGCTGATGCGGGTAGATGGTCTCGTGGGCGACGACCTTGCCCGTCGCATCCACTACCGCCACCTTCGTTCCCGTGCGGAATCCCGGGTCGAGACCCATCGTCGGCCGCGTTCCCGCAGGTGCTGCAAGGAGCAGATCACGCAGATTGTTCGCGAACACCTCCACCGCGTCCGCCTCGGCCGACTGGCGCAACCGCATGCGAATATCGATTCCCATGGTGATGAGCAACTTGGTTCGCCACGCCCAACGGACCGTGTCCAGCAACCACTTGTCGGCAGCACGCCCGCGGTCCGCAATGTCGAAACGGTTCGCGATCCGACCCTCGAACACGGTAGGGACGCCAGGCGCGGGCTCTTCCTCGTCGGGGGCGAGGGTCAGCGTCAGCACGCCCTCTTTCTCACCTCGGAGGGCAGCGAGGATCCGGTGTGACGGCAGGTTCGTGAAGGGTTCGGAGAACTCGAAATAGTCGGCGAACTTCGCGCCTTCGGTTTCCTTGCCCTTCTTGACCGCGGTCACGAGGCGTCCGCGCGTCCACATCAGCTCTCTGAGTTCGCCGACAAGATCGGCGTCCTCGGCGAATCGCTCGACCAGAATCGCGCGAGCACCGTCGAGCTGATCGTCGGTGAACGCGGCGGGATCGGTGGACGGGTCGCCGATCAGCGCGTCTGCCACCGGCTCGTGCCCGGCTTCACGCGCGATCTGCGCTTTGGTGCGCCGCTTCGGTTTGAACGGCAGGTAGATGTCCTCGAGCCGGGCCTTCGTGTCCGCGAGCATGATCTGCCCGCGTAATTGGTCGTCGAGTTTTCCCTGACCGTCGATGGATTCGAGAATCGCGTCACGGCGTTCGTCGAGCTCTCGCAGATACCGCAGACGTTCTTCGAGTTGGCGCAGCTGCGCGTCGTCGAGCATGCCCGTGACTTCCTTGCGGTACCGGGCGATGAACGGGACTGTCGACCCTCCGTCGAGAAGGTCGACGGCCGCGGCCACCTGCCCTTCGCGTACGTCGAGTTCCTCGGCAATGCGCTGATTCACGGTCTTGAGAGTCACAAAAACTGACCCTACAGTCCCCGTGGGACACCGATTTCGGCGGTGAGCGACGACCCTTCAGGGCAGCAGATCCGGGCGCCGCTGCGCAGTCCGGGCAAGCGACTGCTCTCGGCGCCACGCGGCAACCTTGGCATGGTCGCCGGACAGAAGAACGGGGGGCACGTCGAGGTCGCGCCAACTGGCGGGACGGGTATAGCTCGGACCTTCGAGCAGCCCGTCGGAGAACGAATCTTCTTGGTGTGACTGCTGATTCCCCAGAACACCGGGCAGCAGGCGCACGACGGCCTCCGCCATCACCAGCACGGCGGCCTCACCGCCGATGAGCACGTAATCACCGATGCTCACCTCTTCGACACGCACACGTCGGGCTGCATCGTCGAACACGCGCTGATCGATTCCCTCGTACCGGCCACACGCGAACACGAGGTGCTTCTCCTGCGACCACCGGTGCGCCGTCGACTGAGTGAACGGAACTCCGGCCGGGGTGGGCACCACGAGAACCGGGTCCGCATCCGCTTCCGGCGCCGTCAACACGTCGTCGAGTGCGGGACCCCAGACACTCGGCTTCATGACCATGCCCGGGCCGCCGCCGTACGGCGAATCGTCCACCGCCTTGTGGACGTCGTGCGTCCAGTCACGGAGGTCGTGCACACCGACCGAGATCAGTCCCTTGTCGATGGCCTTGCCCAGCAAGGCAGCTCGGAGCGGCTCCAGATATTCGGGAAAGATGGTGACGACGTCGAGGCGCACGAGTATCGCCTACTTGCCGTCGGCCGGTTCGCCGAAATCGGGATCGAGCAGCCCCTCGGGCGGATCGATCTCGACGACACCGTCCGCTACCGACACCGATGTGACGATGGCCGCAACGAAGGGAACGAGAATCTCTCGGTCTTCTCCGACCGGCCGGATCGACAACAATTCACCGGCCGCCGAATGGAGCACCTCGCCCACCGTTCCCACCTCGGAGCCGTCCGCCAAGCGCACGGACAGACCCTCGAGTTCGTGGTCGTAGAACTCGTCCGGATCATCCGGCGTTTCGAGTTGGGAACTGTCGATCACGAACAGCGTTCCGCGCAGCGCGTCCGCCGCATTACGGTCGGCCACTCCGACAAGACGCAGCAGAAGCCGCCCGGAGTGCTCCCGGGCGGCTTCCACCTCATACGTTTCGAGTGTGCGCTCGCGCGGCTTGTGTCCATGCAATTCGGCACCGACGGCAAATCGCTCGTCGGGTTCGTCGGTACGAACCTCGACTACCAGTTCACCTTTGATGCCGTGCGATTTGACCACTCGGCCGACTACGAGCTCCACTGCCTGAGCCGTCTACTGATCGGTGTCGACGACATCGACACGGATGCCGCGGCCACCGATTCCGGAGACCAGGGTCCGCAGCGCTGTGGCGGTGCGCCCGCCACGGCCGATGACCTTGCCCAGATCGTCAGGGTTCACATGAACCTCGACGGTGCGTCCCCGACGCCCGGTGATCAGCTCGACGCGAACGTCGTCGGGATTGGCGACGATGCCCCGAACGAGATGCTCAACGGCATCGGCGACGACGTCACTCACTTCTGCGCAGCCTCGGCGTCATCCGCTGCGGCCTCTTCTGCCGGAGCGTCGGCAGCGGCGTCGGCGTCATCGGCCTTCGCCTTCTTCTTCTTGGGGGTGACGGCCTCGGCAACGGGCTCGTTCTCGGCCTGCGCGAGCGCAGCCTGGAACAGCTCGAGCTTGGTGGGCTTGGCCTCTGCCTTCTTGAGGGTTCCCTCGGCGCCGGGGAGGCCCTTGAACTTCTGCCAGTCACCGGTGACCTTGAGGATGGCCTCGACGGGCTCGGTGGGCTGTGCGCCCACGCCCAGCCAGTACTGCGCACGCTCGGAATCGACCTCGATCAACGAGGGCTCTTCCTTGGGCTGGTACTTGCCGATGGTCTCGATGACGCGGCCGTTGCGGCGCGTACGCGAGTCGGCGACGACGATGCGGTACTGCGGGTTGCGGATCTTGCCGAGCCGGGTGAGCTTGATCTTGACAGCCATTGCTGTGGGTTCTCCTTCAGCGCGCACGAGTGCGCACTTGTCACGTGCAATTCAGCGACCCGCAGGGATAGCGAGCCCGGTTTTGCCTCTAACCTGTGACCGCCGCGCGGTACGTAACCGGATGCGACGACAGCGGTCTATTCTGCCAGACGCGCGCCGCCCAGCGAAAACCAGGTCATTTCGCCTTGACGACTGCTCCGCGAAGCACCACCAGGTCGGGTTCACGGAGAGCGTCGACACTCGTGCGTGGATCCTCCCGAAACACCACCAGGTCTGCGGGCGCTCCCGCGCTCAGGCTCTCGTGCCCCAGCCACGTCCGGGCGTTCCAGCTGGCCGCGCCCAGTGCGTCGGTCGGCGACATGCCGACCGACTTCAGTTCTTCGACCTCGTCGGCGATTCGGCCGTGCCTGATCGAGCCACCGGCGTCGGTACCCGCGTAGATGGGAATTCCGGCCTCGTACGCGGCGCCGATCGTCGACTTCACCCGTGAGTGGAGGTCTCTCATGTGCGCCGCATAGATCGGGTACTTGCCCGCGGAATCGGCGATCTCCGGGAACGTCGCGATGTTCACGAGAGTCGGAACGAGGGCGGTGCCGGATGCCACCATCAGGTCGATGGTCTCGTCCCTGAGCCCGGTGCCGTGCTCGATGCAGTCGATGCCCGCGTTGATCAGTCCGGGCAGCGCATCCTCGGCAAACACGTGCGCGGTTACCCGGGCACCCTCACGGTGCGCCGCCGCGATCGCCTCGACCAGAATGTCGTCACTCCACAGCGGTGCCAGATCGCCGATCGAGCGGTCGATCCAGTCACCGACGAGTTTGACCCAACCGTCACCTGCCCGGGCCTGACGCACGACCTCGTCGGGTAGCTGCGATTCGTCGTCGAGGTCGACGGGCAGACCCGGTATGTAGCGTTTGGGAGCCGCAATGTGCTGACCGGCCCGGACGATTCTCGGCAGGTCCGGCCGGTCGTCGATGAAGCGGGTGTCGACGGGCGAACCCGCATCGCGAAGCAACAGGACACCGGCGTCGCGCTCGGTGACGGCCTGCGCCAACAGGCCATCTCGGCTTTCACCGCCACCGCCACCGAACTTGATTCCGACGTGGCAGTGCGCGTCGACGAGCCCGGGGAGGATCCACCCTGAATCGGACACGGTTTCCGCTCCGGCGATCGGCTCGAACGAGATCACGCCGCCGTCGACCCACAGGTCGGTCTCCTGCTCACCGGGCAGGAGTTTTCCGCGTAGATGCAGGGCGCTCATCGGCCTACTTCTTCGGGAGCTTCAGCTGCGACAGATCGAACCCTTCCAGACCCGGTGGGAGCTCGTCGAGCCCCTTCGGCATCTGGGACAGGTCCGGCATTCCACCACCGGGCATGCCGGGGAAGCCACCGGGCATTCCGCCGGGGAAGCCGCCCTTCATCTTCGGCGGGGTCGGGCCCTTGCCCTTGCCCTTCTTCCCCTTCTTGCCCTTCTTGCCGCGTTGCGGCTTCCGTGCACCGGGCATGCCCATCCGGCCCGCCATCGCAGCCATCATCTTCCGGGCTTCGAAGAAGCGGTCGACCAGCTGATTGACGTCGGACACCTTCACACCCGAACCGTTTGCGATACGCAAACGCCGAGAAGCGTTGATGATCTTCGGATCCGCACGTTCGGCCGGGGTCATACCGCGAATGATGGCCTGCACGCGGTCGAGTTGCTTCTCGTCGACGTTCGCCAGCTGGTCCTTCATCTGGGCGGCGCCCGGAAGCATGCCGAGCAGGTTTCCGATGGGACCCATCTTGCGGACGGCCATCATCTGCTCGAGGAAATCTTCGAGGGTGAGCTGACCGGAGCCGATCTTGCCTGCGGTCGCCTCGGCCTGTTCGGCATCGAAATGCTGTTCGGCGGCCTCGATGAGGCTGAGCACGTCACCCATGCCGAGGATGCGGCTCGCCATGCGGTCCGGGTGGAAGACGTCGAAATCTTCGAGCTTCTCACCGGTCGATGCGAACAGAATGGGCTGACCCGTGACCTCACGGACGCTCAGCGCCGCACCACCACGGGCGTCGCCGTCGAGCTTGGTCAGCACCACACCGGTGAATCCGACACCCTCACGGAACGCCTCCGCAGTGCTCACGGCGTCCTGACCGATCATCGCGTCGAGCACGAAGATGGTCTCGTCCGGTTCGACGGCGTCGCGGATGCCGGCGGCCTGCGCCATCAGCTCGGAGTCGATACCGAGCCGGCCCGCGGTGTCCACCACCACGACGTCGTACTGCTTGTTGCGGGCCTCTTCGACACCCGCCCGCGCAACCTCGACCGGGTCCGCGGCAGTGACGCCGAGTTCGTTGTCGCCGCCACCGATGGACGTACCGGGATGCGGGGCAAACACGGCGGCACCTGCCCGCTCACCGACGATCTGCAGCTGCGTGACAGCGCCGGGACGTTGCAGGTCACACGCAACCAGAAGTGGTGTGTGCCCCTGATCCTTCAGCCACTTGGCCAGCTTGCCCGCCAGGGTCGTCTTACCCGAACCCTGCAAACCGGCCAGCATGATGACCGTGGGCGGGGTCTTCGCGAAGACAAGCCGTCGAGTCTCGCCGCCGAGGATGCCGACGAGTTCCTCGTTGACGATCTTGACGACCTGCTGCGCAGGATTGAGCGCGCCGGACACCTCGACGCCCTTCGCGCGTTCCTTGATCTTCGCGATGAAGGAACGCACGACAGGCAAGGCGACGTCGGCTTCGAGGAGCGCAAGCCTGATCTCGCGGCACGTCGCGTCGATGTCAGCTCCGGAGAGTCGACCCTTGCCACGCAGATCCTTGAGGGATCCGGTCAATCTGTCGGAAAGGGATTCGAACACCGAGTGCGCTCCTGAGTTCGTACGAGTGGGCCGACGCGAATGCACCGACTGGCGTGGACAGTCTCGGATACCAGAGTAGCCGCTACGGTTCAGCCGATCATTCGCCCCCGGCACCCACTCCTATTCGTCTGCGGGCTTGTCCGGTCGTGCGAGCGGAACCACCGACAGGACCGCGGCCTCGAGTTCTTCGCGCACCGCACGGGTGTTCCCGTCACCGAGGTCGATGCAGAAAGCGTCGATCACCGACGATCCGAGGGTACTCACCCGAGCCCACCGCACGTCGGCTCCGCAGGCTTCCAGAGCGAACGCCAAGCGGCACAACAACCCGACCCGATCTTCGGCCCGCAACTCCAAGATGGCCTCGCCGTCGGCCGGAGCATCGAACCAGATGATGCGTGGCGGGGACTGCGCCCACAGGACCGGAACCCCGGCCCCCTCGACCTGTTCACTGCTCTGCTGCTCACGTGCCTGGGCGTCACGCTCGTCGAGTGTCCTCAACAGGTCGAGTTCCCCGGCCAGAGCCCGGACCAGTTCCTGACGCAGTAATCCGGCTTGCGGCGGTGTGCCGAAGCGTGGTGAGACTACGAACGAATTCACGGCGGTGCCGTCGTGCGCGCCCAACGACGCCGAATACACGCGCAACGAGTTGAGGGCCATGACTCCCGCAGCCTTCGCCAGCAGACCCTTCGTATCGGGCGCCACAACTGTGACGACGAAGGTGTGCGCCGTATCGGTGGCATTCAGGGTCACATGCACGCCACCCGTTTCGGCCAACGCGACAACTTCCGGATCCAACGGATCGGGCGTGGGTAGCGCGTCGCCCGCCATCACCATCCGACACCGGCGTACCAGTTCACCGATGAGCGAGGACTTCCAGTCGCCCCACACGCCAGGACCGGTCGCCCGTGAATCCGCCTCCGCCAACGCATGGAGCAGTTCGAGGAGGATCGTGTCGCCACCCAACGCGTCGACCACGCTCTGCACAGTGGCCGGATCATCGAGATCACGGCGAGTCGCCGTCTGCGGCAGCAGAAGATGGTGCCGCACCATGGCGGTCAGCAGTGCCACGTCCGACGGCCACAGTCCGAGCCGTTTACCGATCTGGGTGGCCAGGTCCGCACCGACGACACTGTGGTCACCTCCACGCCCCTTTCCGATGTCGTGCAACAGTGCGCCGAGCACCAGCAGATCGGGGCGGGAGACGCGGGTCGTGAACCCGCTGGCATAGGCCACCGTCTCGACGAGATGGCGATCCACGGTCCACGTATGGACCGCATCGCGGGGCGGGAGATCTCGCACCGCCCCCCACTCGGGCAACAACCTGCCCCACAAACCCGTCCGGTCGAGCGCCTCGATGGCCGGGATCATGCGCGTGCCGCAGCCGAGCAGTACGAGAAGGTCGTTCAGTGCCTCTTTCGGCCACGGCTCACGCAGTTCGGGTGCACTGTCCGCGAGCCGACGCAAGGTCGACGCAGACATCGGCATCCCGGTCTGCGCCGATGCTGCCGCGACGCGCGTGATCAATGCCGGGTCCTTTTTCGGCCGCGCATCGCGCGCCAGCACGACCTCACCCGCATGTTCGACCACACCCTCGTCGAGGGGTCGACGCACCGGGACCCGACGTACCGTCGACAGACCTCGGCGTGGCAGGGAATTGGCAGCAGTACGGATACCGACATCCACCGAATACCCGATCGTCCGAGCAGAATCGCTCAGCGTTCGCGCGAGGTCGAATCGATCACCGATTCGCAGGGCCGCGCCTATCTCGTCCGCGTCCTGAGCCAACAGTTGATCGCGGGCTCTGCCTGCGACCCGATGCAATTCGGTCCGAACGTCGAGGAGTCGACCGTGCGCAGCGGAGAGTCCTCCGCCAGGTGCCTGCACCCCGAGTCCCGGCATGCCATCGGTCAGCTGCGCAATCGCCAACGCGTTCAACAATTGCACGTCGCGCAACCCGCCACGACCGCTCTTCAGATCGGGCTCGGCACGATGAGCGATCTCGCCACTGCGTTCCCAACGGTTACGGGTCTGATCGATCAGTTCGCCGAAGCGGTGCCGAATGTCGTTACGCCACTGACGCCGAACGCCGCCGATCAGGAGATTGCTGAGTTCCCCGTCGCCGACGATGTGACGGGCCTCGAGCATCCCGAGCGCGGCCGTCATGTCGGTGGCTGCGACCTGCAACGCTTCCGGGATGGTCCGCACACTGTGGTCGAGCTTGATGTGTGCGTCCCACAGCGGGTACCAGAGTTGATCCGCTATCTGCGAGACGACCTCGGGCTCGAGGTTGTCGTGAAGGAGGATGAGATCCAGATCGGAATGCGGCAGTAGCTCACGTCGCCCCAGCCCACCTACGGCCATCAGTGCGAACCCGCTGTCCGCACCCATCCCGAGTTCGGCGCCCTTGGTGGTCAGCCAGAACTCGTGGAGGTCGACGAGAGCGTTACGCAATGCCGGGGCGTCGAGGCGCCTGGCGGATGTCTGTCCCGAACCATGACCTTTCCGGCCACCGCTCAGGAGTTGCTTGCGTGCACGGACCAGGTCCGCCGCCGCGCTGGAACCGCCGGGTCCCGAAGACACGGACGGCCCTGGTGCTGCTGCCGAAGCAGCAGAACCAGGGCCGAACGATCCGGACCCGTTCGGGTCAGAGCGCATCCGAGCCGCGCTCGCCGGTACGCACGCGGATCACCGATTCGACCGGCGAAACCCACACCTTGCCGTCACCGATCTTTCCGGTACGTGCAGCCTCGACGATCAGCTCCACCACCTTGTCCACAGCCGAGTCGTCGACGACGACCTCGACGCGGACCTTCGGGACGAAATCGACGGAGTACTCGGCACCCCGGTAAACCTCGGTGTGGCCCTTCTGACGCCCGTAGCCCTGAACCTCGCTGACGGTCATGCCGACCACACCGGCCTGCTCGAGCCCCGTCTTCACGTCCTCGAGGGTAAACGGCTTGACGATTGCCGTGATCAGCTTCATTTGGTGATTCCTTCCAATGTCCTGTGGTTCAGGGTAGAGCCATTGTCCGAGCTGACCAGCGTCATCAGCGGATCAGACAGTGCTTTGAGAGAGTTATACAAGGTCGTACGCGGTCTCTGCGTGCTCGGACTCGTCGATTCCACGAGCCTCTTCCTCGGGCGTGATCCTCCAGCCGAGCGGCTTGAGAGCCAGCGCGATAACGGCGGTCAGTACGCCGGTGAACACGAGCGCGACCACAGCAATCACTGTTTGAACGACCAACTGCTTGTAGTCACCACCGTAGAACAAACCGGTCTCGGTTCCGAGGAAGCCGATCGCGACCGTGCCCCACAGGCCGGACACCAGGTGCACGCCGACGACGTCGAGCGAGTCGTCGTAGCCGAAGCGGAACTTGAGGCCCACGGCGAGCGCAGACAGGATGCCGGCGATCGCACCGAGCGCCAACGAGCCGACCGGGCTGAGAGATCCGGCAGCCGGGGTGATGGCGACCAGACCGGCAACGGCACCCGAAGCGGCACCCAGGCTGGTGGCGCGACCGTCACGGATGCGTTCCGCGAGGAGCCAGCCGAGGATCGCAGCCGCAGTGGCGGAAGTGGTGTTGACCCATGCGAGGCCGGCGGCACCGTCGGCGGCGAAAGCGGAACCGGCGTTGAATCCGAACCAGCCGAACCACAGGAGCGCGGCGCCGAGCATCACGAAGGGGAGGTTGTGGGGACGGAAGGCCGTCTTACCGAAGCCTGCGCGCTTGCCGATGATCACGGCGAGGACGAATGCGGCGATACCGGCGTTGATGTGAACAACGGTGCCACCGGCGAAGTCGATCGGGGCCACTGCCGCGGTGAGTCCACCCTCGCCGTCGTCGACGGTGCCGAAGATCTTGGCCGCCAGGCCGTCCTCCGAGTGCGAGAGGAGTCCGCCGCCCCACACCATGTGTGCGAGGGGGAAGTACACGACCGTGACCCAAATGCCGGTGAACAGCATCCATGTTCCGAACTTCACACGCTCGGCGAGTGCACCACTGATCAGCGCGGTGGTGATGATCGCGAACGTCACCTGGAAGGCGATGTCGATGACGTTCGGGTATCCGAACGCACCGGCGATGAAGTTGCCGTCGGCATCGGTGATGCTGTCCTTCAACCCGAAGAACTCGAACGGGTTCGCGAAGATCCCGCCGATGTCCTGCGTTCCATAGGACATCGACCAGCCCCACAGCACGTACACGACTGCGATGACGGCCATCGAACCGAACGACATCATCATCATGTTCAGGACGGACTTCGACCGGGACATGCCTCCGTAGAAGAACGCCAGGCCTGGGGTCATCAACAGCACCAGGGATGCTGCCATCAGCATCCACGCGGCATTACCGGAGTTTGCCAACACTTCGTCGGGACTCACTTACTACCTCCTAGTCGCGCGCCGGGGGACAGCACGTTTGTAAGGAGAAGAGTGGTTTCGTGGTGTTTCCGCTGTGGCACTCCACCGTTTCGCGTATGTGAACGGATGGGCGAATTATGTTGCGGCTACATTTCGCCAGGCCTTTTTCCGTCCCGCGAGCGCTGTGAGGATCGGAAGACGCTCGAGAAGTTCCCGACTCACCCCAGGAGCGCGTCCACGAATGCACCCGGCTCGAAGGGCGCCAGATCGTCCGCACCTTCACCGAGACCCACGAGTTTCACCGGCACTCCGAGTTCGTGCTGCACCTGGAACACGATTCCGCCCTTGGCGGTGCCGTCCAGCTTCGTCAGCACCACACCGGTGATGTCGACGACCTCGGCGAACACCCGAGCCTGAGCGAGTCCGTTCTGTCCGATGGTGGCGTCGAGCACGAGCAACACGTCGTCGACGGAAGCCTTCTTCTCGACGACCCGCTTGACCTTGCCCAGTTCGTCCATCAGCCCGGTCTTGGTGTGCAGCCGGCCTGCCGTATCGATCAGGACGGCGTCCACACCGTTTTCCGTGCCCTTGACGACGGCGTCGAATGCGATCGCCGCAGGGTCTGCGCCTTCCTTACCGCGCACCACTTCGGCGCCCACACGCTCGGCCCATGTCTGAAGCTGGTCTGCAGCCGCTGCACGGAACGTGTCCGCTGCACCGAGAACCACTCGGCGGCCATCCCCCACCAGCACGCGCGCCAGCTTGCCGGTCGTGGTGGTCTTGCCGGTGCCGTTCACACCGACGACGAGCAACACCGACGGATGGTCCGCGTGTGGCAGAGCCTTGATCGACCGATCCAGCTCCGGCTTCAATTCCGCGATCATGACCTCCCGCAGGAGTGCCCGAGCATCGGCTTCGGTACGCACACTGCGCACCGCCATCTGCTCACGCAGTGTGTCGACGATCTTGGTGGTGGTTGCCGACCCCAGGTCGGCGATCAGCAGGGTGTCCTCGATGTCTTCCCAGGAATCCTCGTCCAGGTCACCGCCACCGAGAATGCCGAGCAGGCTTTTGCCGACGGCGGACTGAGACCTCGACAGGCGGCCACGCAACCGATCCAAGCGGCCTTCTGTCGGCGCGATCTCGTCGAGTACCGGCGCTTCCGGCTCCGGCGCGGGTTCGGGTTCCGCCACTACCTCGGGTTCGGCGACAGCCTCGGGTTCGGCGACGACCGCGGCTGCAGGTTCTGGCTCGGGGGTGGGCTCCGCTTCCGGCTCGGCTACCGGTTCGGCCTCTGCCACTGGTTCCGGCTCGACGACCTCGAGCGCGGGCTCGGGCTCGGCAACCTTCTCCGGCTCGACAACAGCTTCTCGCTCGGGAGGGCGAACCGGTTCCCTCGGCTCGGGAACTGCCTCACGCGGCGGCGCTGTCGTCGCGGCACCTTGGCTGAAGTCGAATCCGCTGCCCGCACGATAGCCACCCGACCGGTCCTTCTCCCCCGCGTCGACCTGAGGCTTCTCCGGCTCGGTGAGGGAGATGCGTCGACGGCGATACAGCACCGTTCCGACGACGAGTACGACGAGAAGGACGGCCAATACGGCCGCGAGGGCAATCCAGGCTCCGGTAGTCACGCCGCCATTGTTTCAGGCGAGGTGCACAGGCGCCCACTTCGGCCGGTCAGGCGTCTGCGGTGACCATGTCCTGACCGCGCAAGCGCTGCGAGATGACCGTGGTGATGCCGTCGCCCCGCATGCTCACGCCGTACAGCGCGTCCGCCACCTCCATGGTCGGCTTCTGGTGCGTGATGACGATGAGCTGAGACTTCTCCCGCAACTGTTCGAACAGTCCGATGAGACGTCGCAGGTTGGTGTCGTCGAGCGCCGCCTCGACCTCGTCCATCACATAGAAGGGGGACGGCCGGGCACGGAATATCGCCACCAACATGGCGACAGCGGTCAACGATTTCTCACCACCGGACAGCAGGGACAGCCGTTTGACCTTCTTGCCCGGCGGCCTCGCCTCCACCTCGATTCCGGTGGTCAGCATGTCCGAGGGGTCGGTGAGCACCAGGCGGCCTTCGCCACCGGGGAACAGCTTCGCGAACACCTGCACGAACTCGCGTTCGACGTCGGCGTACGCCTCGGTGAACACCTGCAGAATGCGGGCGTCCACATCGGCCACGACGGCGAGAAGATCCTTGCGTGCGGACTTCACATCCTCGAGTTGGGTCGAAAGGAAGTTGTACCGCTCCTCGAGTGCCGCGAACTCCTCGAGCGCCAAGGGATTCACCTTGCCCAGCGTCGCCAGGTCTTTCTGTGCCCGTTTCGCTCGCCGTTCCTGGGTTGCGCGGTCGTATGGAACCGGTGCCGGTTTACTGACCTGTTCTCCCCGTTCCTTCGCCTGCTCGTATTCCTCGAGTTCGAGCGCGGACGGCGGCAACGGCACGTCGGGGCCGTACTCGGCGATGAGGTCGTCCAATCCGATGCCGTGCTGTTCGAGAATGGACTCCTCGAGCTGTTCGATTCGCAGGGCGGCTTGGGCCCGTGCCACCTCGTCGCGATGGACGGCGTCGGTCAGCGACGCCATCTGGGCCGACAGTGCGCGTACTCGCTCCTTGACCTGTTCGAGCTGTTCGGTGCGCTCAGCCTTGTTCCGAGCCAACTCGTCGCGGTGCGTCATCGCCGCGGTCACGACCTCGTCCAGGTGGTCGGCCACCCGCTGTCCCGATGCGGCGACCGCAGCTGCCACCGCGGCGGCATTCTGCCGCGCCTTCATCGCGCGCTCCGCGCGGGCGCGGGCCTCGCGTTCTGCGCGCGCTGCCCGTCGCAGCGAATCCGCTTTACCTCGAACGGACTCCGACCGCTCCTCTGCCGTCCGAACAGCCAGTCGGGCATCCATCTCCACCGACCGCGACTCGGAGAGCGCGGCGGCTGCGAGTTCACGATCGGAACTGGTGTGTGCGGAGGCGGCGTAGTCGTCCTCGCCGCCACCCTCCTGCTCCGCCAGCCGCAGACGTTCCTCGAGTTCCGCGAGTTCGGTCAGCGTGTCGCCTCGTCCGCTCTCGGCCCGCTCACGTTGCTGGGCGAGCCGATCGGATTCTGCATGTGCTGCCCGGGCAGCCTGCCCCAACCGGCCGAGCTTCTCGTAGATCGCGGACATCGCGGCATCCGACTCGTTCAGGGCAGCCAGGGACTGCTCCGCATTTTCCCGCCGCGCATCCTGTTCCTCGCGCGCGCCCGCCAAGGCTGCGGTGAGCTCCTCGCCGCGGCGCTCGGCCAGCACCAATTCACGCTTGGAATCGTCGACGGCAGCCTGAACCTCGAGTGTGCTGGGCGCACGGTCGGAACCACCGGTCATCCAGCCCGCGCCGAGAAGATCCCCGTCCTTGGTCACCGCCCGCAATCTCGGATCGGCCGAAACCACGTCCGCGGCATCGTCGACGCTGTCCACGACCACGATCCCGAACAACATCGCCGACAGTCCCGCGCGCAGGTCGGCCGGGCAGTCGACGACGTCACGCGCCCATCGACCGTTGCCTGGTGCACTCTCGACCGTGGGCGACGCACCCGATCCGACGATGATCGACGCACGACCGCCGTCACCGTCCTTCAGCGCAGCGACAGCACTCTTCGCGGCATCCAACGACTCGGCGACGACCGCATCGGCTGCGGGCCCCAGTGCCGTTGCCACTGCAACCTCGTAGCCCTTCTCGACGGTGATGCGCTCGGACAAGGCGCCGAGGACGCCCTTGTCTCCGCGATTCTCGAGTAGCCAGGCCCCACCGTCACGACGCTCGAGCCCCATCGACAACGCATCGATGCGAGCTTTCAGCGACGCCACCAGCTGCCCGGCGGTGCGCTCCTGTTCCTGCAGTTCGTCGACTCGCTCGGTGGCGTACTTCAGTGCCTCGACCGCGCGCTCGTGGTTGGAGTCGAGCCCCAGTTCGCCCGCATCGAGATCGCCGATCTCGTCTTGCACCGACTCGAACTCCGCCTGCGCCTGATCACCGCGTTTACGTGCTTCGTCGATGGAGGCACTCAGTCGGGCGACCTCGGAATCCACCGACTCGGCGCGGGTGCGCAGAGTATCGACCCGGCCGGAGAGCCGAGCGAGACCTTCACGGCGGTCCGCGATGGCGCGAACTTCCGCCATGTGCGCCCGCTCCGCTGCTGCGGCGGCCTCCTCGTTGATTGCCAGTTGTTCCTTCGCCGCGTCGAGCGCGGCACGCGCCATCTCGGTGGCCTCGGCCAACTCGGCCTCTTCGAGCGCAACCCGTTCCGCGCGCGCCTCCATGGCATCGGGATCTTCGCCGCGATTCGACATCGGTTCCGCATCGAGGTGGCGAGCCCGCTCGCTGGCAATCCGAATAGTCGAGTTGACCCGCTCGGCAAGAGCCGACAACTGGAACCACGTCTGCGCGGCGGCCTCCGCTCCTGGAGTCAGGCGCGCCAGCGATTGCTCATGCCGTCCGAGCTCGAGATTCGCCTCGTCGAGTTCCCCGGTGACCTGGTCGTACTGCTCGCGGGCGATCTTTTCGTCCTGCGCCTGGCTCTCCAACTCGGACCGCCGTGCAACGAGATCGTCCGCAGCGAGCCGCAGACGAGCGTCACGCAAATCCGCCTGCACGGTCTGCGCGCGCCGCGCCACCTCGGCCTGACGTCCCAGCGGCTTGAGTTGCCGTCGCAGCTCGGCCGTCAGGTCGGTCAATCGGGCCAGGTTGGCCTGCATCGAATCGAGCTTGCGTACGGCTTTTTCTTTGCGCTTGCGGTGTTTGAGCACACCGGCAGCTTCCTCGATGAACGCACGCCGATCCTCGGGGCGCGATTCGAGGATGGCGGACAGGCGCCCCTGCCCCACGATCACGTGCATCTCGCGGCCGATGCCGGAGTCGCTGAGCAATTCCTGCACGTCCATCAGCCGGCAGGACGATCCATTGATCTCGTACTCTCCGGCGCCATCACGGAACATGCGGCGCGTCACCGAGACCTCGGAATAGTCGATCGGGAGTGCGCCGTCGGAATTGTCGATGGTCAACGTGACTTCGGCGCGACCGAGCGGCGCACGCCCGGCGGTACCGGCGAAGATGACGTCCTCCATCTTGCCGCCACGCAACGCCTTGGCGCCCTGCTCCCCCATCACCCAGGTCAGAGCGTCGACGACATTGGATTTGCCGGAACCGTTCGGCCCCACCACGCAGGTGATCCCGGGCTCGAAACGCAGAGTCGTTGCGGACGCAAAGGACTTGAACCCCTTGAGCGTCAGACTCTTCAGATGCATGGCCGTCGAGTTTACCTACGGTTCACCGTTCCACGAACCCGGAATGCTCCCCGCGCGCCGGATCGAAGCTCTCGACCACCAGATCGACCCGACCGGGGGTGTCCCCCGACCGCAACAGACCGACCAGGGTTTCCAGCGCACCACGTTCGCCTTCCGCCACTACGAGAACTCGCCTGCCCGGTTGGTTGGACGCGAATCCGACGAGTCCGAGCTCGAGGGCTCGCGCCCGCGTCCACCACCGGAACCCGACCCCCTGAACGTGCCCGTGCACCCAGGCCGTCAATCGCTCCATCAGCCGTCCTTGGACACCGTCAGCGTGACGTTGGTGCCGGCCTTGAGCGTGCGCCCGACGGTGCACACCTTGTCGATCGAACGCTCGACGAGCGCCACCAAACGCTCCTGGGCGTCGGCGTCCAGCTCGCTCAGATCCAGCTCGAGAACCTCGTCGAGCTGCGGGTACGTCTCGCTCTCACGATCCGCGGCACCGGACACCCTGATCGTGGCGTCGTAGTTGTCACCCAACCTGCGCGAGAGCGGGAAATCCGAGCTCATCCCACTGCATGCGGCCAGAGCGATCTTCAGCAACTCACCGGGCGTGAACACACCTTCCACACCCTCGGAGCCGATGCGAACCTCGGCACCACGGGAACTGCGACCTGTGTAGAGGCGGGTACCGGTGCGTTCGACCCACAGCTCGGTGGCGGGCGCGGCGTTCTGATCAGTCATGTGGCAATCGTGCCATTCGCGTCACCCGGGCGTACGAGGCGACCTACGTCGAGGTGGCGGCTGGCACACCGGGCAACTGTAGGACGAGCGGTTCATGAACTTCTCGCGCCTGATCGGGGCGCCACAACGATCACACGGCTCGTCTTCGCGGCCGTAGGCGTGCAGTGAGCGGTCGAAGTACCCGGACTCGCCGTTGACGTTCACATACAAAGCGTCGAACGACGTCCCGCCCTGGTCGAGGGCCGCGTCCATGACTTCCCGAGCCGACGCGAGAACCTGACGCAGCTGAGGCCCGGTGAGTTTGTCCGTCAGGCGGGTGCCATGGATGCGGGCGCGCCACAACGCTTCGTCGGCATAAATGTTGCCGACTCCGGACACCACCGTCTGATCCAGCAGTGCGCGTTTGATCTCGGTGTGCTTGCCCCGCAACACCTTCACGACGGATTCGACATCGAACCGGGGGTCCATCGGGTCGCGCGCGATGTGGGCCACCGAGTCAGGCACCGGTGTGCCGTCCACTTCGACCATTTCGGCGATCGCCCAACCACCGAAGGTGCGCTGATCGACGAAGCGAAGGTCCGTGCCGGCGCCGAGGCGTGCGCGAATCCGAAGGTGCTTCTCGTCGGGGGCGTCTTCGGGCTGCACGAGCATCTGCCCGCTCATCCCGAGATGAACGACGATCGCAGTTGCCGAGGGCTCGAGTACGAGCCACAGGTATTTACCGCGGCGTTCTGCCGCACAGATGCGCTGGCCGACAATCCGCCCGGCAAGATCGGCAGGACCCGGTACGTGGCGACGTATGGCGCGCGGATGCAGGATGTCCACCGATTCGACGGTGGAGCCGACCACGAATTTTTCGAGGCCGCGACGGACGACCTCGACCTCGGGAAGTTCAGGCACCGACGCCCGTGGCGTTGCTGTCCGACCCTGCACTGTCGGATTCCGACAGTGCATTCCATGCCGCGCTCGCCGCCTTCTGTTCGGCTTCCTTCTTCGAGCGGCCGATTCCGACGCCCATCGCGTCGCCACCGACGAGCACCGTGGCGGTGAACTCTTTGTCGTGGTCCGGTCCGGTGGCGCTGATCTCGTAGGCAGGGACACCGGCACCGCGCTCCGCGGTGAGTTCCTGCAGGCTCGTCTTCCAGTCGAGGCCGGCGCCGAGGCGAGGTGCGCGGTCGAGGAGGTCTGCGAACAAGTCGAGAACAACGCGCCGCGCGGTCTCGATTCCGTGCTCGAGGTGAATTGCGCCGAGGATCGACTCCATGCCGTCCGCGAGGATGCTGGGCTTGTCTCGGCCGCCGGTCATTTCCTCGCCCTTGCCGAGCAGGAGATGCGCACCCAGTCCGCCCTCGCCGAGCGTTCTGGCGACCTCCGCCAGCGCATGCATGTTGACGACGCTTGCGCGGATCTTGGCGAGATCGCCCTCCGACTTGTCGGGGTGCGAGCGATACAGCTCTTCCGTGACGGTGACGCCGAGAACCGAATCCCCGAGGAACTCGAGTCGCTCGTTGGTTGGCAAACCGCCGTTCTCGTATGCGTACGACCGATGGGTCAACGCGAGAACGAGAAGTTCAGGCCCGATATCGACGCCAAGAGCGGCGAGGAGGGATCGATGATCCTCCTCGCCGCCGGCGGGTACAGCGATGTTGTCGCTCGTCACGGTCTGCCTGGAGACCTAAACGGCGGCAGTCACCTGGCGGCCCTTGTACGTGCCGCAGGACGGGCACGCCACGTGGGGCAGCGTCTTCTCACCGCAACCGCGGTTCGGGCAGGTGACGAGGGTGGGCGCAGTGGTCTTCCACTGGCTGCGACGCGACCTGGTGTTCGATCGCGACATTCTGCGCTTGGGGACAGCCACTTCTACTTCTCCTCGGCTTCGGTGTTCACAAGATTTGTGCTCGGTTCTGAATCCACGCCAAATTTGGCTGCAAGACCAGCCCAGCGAGGATCAAGTATGTCATGCCCATGCCCGGATTCTGCAATCGCCAGGCGAACGCCACATTCCGAGCACAATCCGAGGCAGTCCTCGGAGCACAACGGCTGCAGCGGAAGGGCCAATCCCACGGAGTCGATCACCAACGGCTCGAGGTCGATCTGCTCGTCCTCGACGAGGTACACCTCGTCTTCCTCGGTGGTTTCGTCCGTGATGCTGTCCGGGTAGGCGAACAGCTCGGTGAGCCGTAGTTCGATCTCGTCCGTGAACGGTTCGAGGCACCGCGAGCATTCGCCGGCGACGGGCGCGGACACCGTGCCGGTGACCAGCACACCCTCGGACACCGATTCGAGACGGAGATCGAGATCGATTTCGGATCCCTCGGCGATCGCCACCAGGTCGAGACCGATACGGCGGGGCGCTGTGACGACTCGCTCCACCGTGCGCATCGAACCGGCGCGGCGGCCCAACGAGGCCGTGCCCAGCACGAAACCCGCATCCTCACCCGGATGCGATGGACGGTGATGACGGGAGCTCACGAGATTCGCTTTCGACGTAGACCTACTGGGTTGCACCTGCTGTTTCGAACCTGTACGGGGCAACCACACCACGATACGCGAGTGTCAGCCACTCACTCAAACTCGCAGGAAACAGCCCGATAAACCGGCCTCAACGACGACGTGTGGCGCCTTCGTAGTCCTGACCGTAATCGGGTACGCCCGAACCGGTCCGCAACTGCTGACGTCCCCGGCCCACCGACCGAATCGTTCCGCTGAGGAAGTCCTCGAACTCGGCAAGCTTGGTGTCGACGTACACGTCGCAGTCGGAACGAAGCCGGTCCGATTCCGCGTGGGCGGCATCGATGACGCGCGCGGATTCGGCGTGTGCCGTCTGCACCACTTCGGTCTGGGACACCAGGCGTTGCTGCTCCGCCGTGCCGTCCGCAACAGAGCGGTCGTACGTGGCCTTACCGGACTCGATCATCCGGTCGGCTTCCGAACGGGCGCGGCCGGTGACCGTCTCGTACTCGTGGCGCCCTTCCTCGACCGTTCGCTCAGCCTGTTCTTCGGCGTCCGCCACCATCTGTTCGGCGTGCGTGCGCGCCTCGGACACCATGCGATCGGCCTGCGCCTTGGCGTCGGCGAGGATGCGATCGGCGTCCTCGCGAGCGTTTTCGACCGTGGACGAGGCCTCGTTGTTGGCAGCCGACACCGTCTTCTCGGCACTGCTGCGCGCGTCGCCCACCAGCTTGTCGCGGTGATCGAGCACATCCTGTGCGTCGTCGAGTTCACCGGGAATCGCATCGCGTACATCGTCGAGCAGTTCGAGGACGTCTCCACGCGGGACGACGCAGCCCGCGGTCATAGGTACGCCGCGTGCCTCTTCGACGATCGCGACGAGTTCGTCCAGCGCCTCGAATACTCGGTACACAAGCAACCCCATTCGTCGGTGACAACTACTGGTGCAAGTCTGCCGGATCGCATGTCACGATGCGCAGCTTGCGCGGGTGTGTCGGCGTTCAGCTCTTCTCGGCAGCTCGTTCTGCAATGCGTTCGAGCAGCTGGGCGTGCACCTTCGCCGGCAGCATGTCGGCAACCTCACCCCCGAATTGGGCCACCTCCTTGACGAGCGAGCTCGACAGGTAGCTGTAGGTGGGGTTCGTGGGAATGAAGAGTGTGTCGACTCCGGACAGCTTCTGGTTCATCTGTGCCATCTGGAGTTCGTAGTCGAAATCGTTGGCTCCGCGCAGACCCTTCACGATCGCGGTGATGCCTTCTTGTTTCGCATAGTCGACCAGCAGTCCGTGCCAGGAGCTGACCCGCACATTGGGGAGGTCACTCGTGGAATCCTCGAGCATCCGAATGCGCTCGTCCACGGAGAAGAGTCCGCGCTTGCTCTTGTTGATCATCACGGTGACGATCACCTCGTCGAACTGCGCAGCGGCCCTGGAGATCACATCCAGGTGGCCGTTGGTCACAGGGTCGAAGGATCCCGGGCAGACAGCTCCAGTCATGAGTCCAGACCGTAGCAGGTTGCCAGCTCGATTCTGGTCTCGCCGTACTTCTTGCCCTTACGTCCGTCGAAGCCCTCCGGCCAGGACGTTGCGGGTGAGCGAGAAGACCTTTCGAGTACGACGATCGAGCCCTCCCCCACCCAGCCGTTGTCCCGGAGGGACGTCAACACGGCCGCGACGGTGTCGTCGTCGACGGCGTACGGCGGATCCGCGACGACGAGATCGTATTCACGGTCGGCCGCACCGCCGACGACCGACTCGACCTGAGCCCTGCGGACCGAGGCGCCGGGCAGTGCCGTGGCCTCCACGTTGGCTCCGACGACCCGCGCAGCCGCCGCATCGGATTCGACGAGAACCACATGGGATGCGCCCCGGGACAGAGCTTCGAGTCCGAGCGCACCCGAACCGGCATACAGGTCGAGGACGGATGCGCCCTCGAGATCCATCCGTGCATCCAACATGCTGAACAGTGCTTCGCGCACACGATCGGACGTGGGGCGGGTACCTGAAGGAGGGACTCGCAGGCGGCGTCCGCCTGCGAGTCCCGCGATGATCCGAGTCACCGGTGCAGCCTAATCAGACGATCAGGCCTCGGTCGACTCTCCCGTGGCGACCTCGATGAGCAGATCGCCACCTTCGACTTGCGCTACACCGGCGATGGCGAGGCGCGACACGACGCCACCACGAGGTGCGGTGATGGCGGCTTCCATCTTCATGGCCTCGATGGTCGCAATGGCATCGCCGGCTTCGACCTTCTGCCCCTCGGTGACTGCGAGAGTGACGACGCCGGCAAACGGTGCCGGGACGTGACCGGGGTTGTTCTTGTCCGCCTTCTCCGCGGCTGGGACATCACTGGCGATCGACCGGTCCCGCACCGACACCGGACGTAGCTGACCGTTGAGGATGCACATCACGGTGCGGTAGCCACGGTCGTCGGGCTCCGAGATGGCCTCGAGACCGATGAGGAGCTCCACACCTTGCGCAAGCTTGACGCGGTGCTCTTCGCCGCGGCGCAGTCCGTAGAAGAACTGGTTGGCCGACAACTGCGATGTGTCGCCGTACTTTTCGTAGTGCTCGAGGAATTCCTTCGCCGGGCCGGGGAACAGCAGCCGGTTCAGGGTGCTCCGGCGTTCCGCCGACGTACCGGACAGCGCCTTCTCGTCCTCGGCGCTCAGCTCAACTTCGGGCTTCGCGGGGGCACGCCCCTCGAGTGCCTTGCTCCGGAACGGCTCCGGCCATCCACCGGGCGGTGTGCCGAGTTCGCCGCGCAGGAAGCCGACCACGGAGTCCGGGATGTCGAACCGTGACGGGTCCGCAGCGAAGTCCTCCGAGGAGGCTCCCGCACCGACGAGGTGCAGGGCGAGGTCACCGACGACCTTCGACGACGGCGTGACCTTCACCAGGCGGCCGAGCATCCGGTCTGCGGCAGCGTAGTTCGCCTCGACCTCTTCGAACCGGTCACCGAGGCCGAGTGCCACAGCCTGCGTGCGCAGGTTCGACAGCTGACCGCCCGGGATCTCGTGTGTGTACACACGTCCGGTCGGGGCCGGCAGGCCGGACTCGAACGGTGCGTACACCTTGCGGAGCGCCTCCCAGTAGGGCTCGAGGTCGCACACGGCCTGCAAGTCGAGGCCGGTGTCGTGCTCGGTGCGTGCCGCTGCCGCCACGATGGCCGACAGAGCGGGCTGGCTGGTGGTGCCTGCCAGGGCTGCGGATGCGCCGTCCACAGCATCTGCGCCGGCCTGCCATGCAGCGAGGTAGGTCGCCAGCTGTCCACCCGGGGTGTCGTGCGTGTGAACGTGCACCGGCAGATCGAAGTTCTTGCGGAGTGCACTGACGAGCGTGGCCGCGGCAGGAGCGCGCAGCAGGCCTGCCATGTCCTTGATCGCGATGATGTGCGCACCGGCCTCGACGATCTCTTCGGCCAGCTTCAGGTAGTAGTCGAGCGTGTAGAGGTTCTCGTTCGGGTCCGACAGGTCGCCGGTGTACGAGAGCGCGACCTCGGCGAGGGCTGTTCCCGTCTCGCGGACCGCGTCGATCGCGGGCCGCATCTGATCGACGTTGTTGAGGGCGTCGAAGATGCGGAAGATGTCGATACCGGTGTCCGTGGCCTCCTGGACGAAGGCGCGGGTCACCTTCTCCGGGTACGGAGTGTAGCCGACGGTGTTGCGGCCACGCAGGAGCATCTGCAGGCAGATGTTCGGGACCGCCTCACGAAGCGCCGAGAGTCGGTACCAGGGATCCTCGTGGAGGAACCGCAGTGCGACGTCGTAGGTCGCGCCACCCCACGCCTCGATCGAGAGCAACTCCGGCGTGGTGCGGGCCACGTGCGGCGCCACTCCCAGGAGTCCACTGGTGCGCACGCGGGTGGCGAGCAGCGACTGGTGTGCGTCACGGAACGTGGTCTCGGTGATCGCAAGGGCCTTCTGCTCACGCAGAGCCTTCGCGAAGCCCTCGGGGCCGAGCTCGAGCAGCTTCTGACGACTGCCCGCGGGCGGCGGAACCGACAGATCGACCTTGGGCAGTTTGTCGTGCGGGTACACCGCCGACGGACGCTCACCGTGCGGTTTGTTGACCGTCACATCGGCGAGGTAGGTGAGGATCTTGGTACCGCGGTCGGCGGACGAACGCTGGGTCAGCAGCTGCGGGCGCTCCTCGATGAAGGACGTGGTTACGCGGCCGGCCCGGAAGTCCGGATCGTCCAGCACGGCCTGCAGGAACGGGATGTTCGTCGACACACCACGAATTCGGAACTCGGTGACGGCACGACGGGCGCGGCCGACGGCGGTCTCGAAGTCGCGACCACGGCACGTCAGCTTGACGAGCATGGAGTCGAAGTAGGCGCCGACCTCGCCGCCGAGGGTTGCGCCGCCGTCCAGTCGGACTCCGGCGCCACCTGGGGTTCGGTAGGCGGTGATCCGGCCGGTGTCGGGGCGGAAGCCGTTTGCGGGATCTTCCGTCGTGATGCGGCACTGCAGCGCCGCACCGCGCAGCTTGATCTTGTCCTGGGCCAGGCCGAGGTCGGCGAGGGTGGCGCCAGAGGCGATGCGCAGCTGCGACTGGACGAGGTCCACGTCGGTGACTTCCTCGGTCACCGTGTGCTCGACCTGGATGCGCGGGTTCATCTCGATGAAGACGTGATTGCCGCGCGCGTCGAGGAGGAACTCGACGGTGCCGGCGCACGAGTAACCGATCTGCTTCGCAAATGCCACGGCGTCGGCGCAGATCCGCTCGCGCAGTTCGTCGGACAGGTTGGGCGCGGGGGCGAGTTCGATCACCTTCTGGTGACGGCGCTGCAGCGAGCAGTCGCGCTCGAACAGGTGGATGACGTTACCTTCGCCGTCCCCGAGGATCTGCACCTCGATGTGCCGCGGATCGATCACGGCCTGCTCGAGGAACACTGTGGGGTCACCGAATGCGGACTCGGCCTCACGGGCCGCCGCCTCGATCGACTCGCGAAGCTGCGCGGGCTCGGCGACGCGACGCATGCCGCGCCCGCCGCCACCGGCGACCGCCTTCACGAACAGTGGGAATTCCATGTTCTTCGATGCTTCGAGCAACTCGTCGACGTCCGCCGACGGCTCCGACGAGGCCAGGACCGGCAGGCCCGCGGCCTTCGCGGCGGCGATCGCGCGCGACTTGTTGCCCGTCAGCTCGAGGATGTCGGACGAGGGGCCGACGAAGGTGATGCCGGCCTCGGCACATGCGGCGGCCAGGTCCGGGTTCTCGGACAGGAAGCCGTAACCGGGGTAGATGGCGTCCGCTCCGGCCTGGACGGCGGCGGACACGATTTCGTCGACGGACAAGTATGCCCGGACCGGATGCCCCTCCTCGCCGATCTGATAACTCTCGTCGGCCTTCAGACGGTGGATCGAGTTCCGATCCTCGTACGGGAAGACCGCGACGGTTCCGGCGCCCAGTTCGTAGGCTGCGCGGAACGCGCGGATCGCAATTTCGCCACGGTTGGCGACAAGAACTTTTGAGAACATGGCTGCAAACTACCCTGGCTCGGAGGCCCCCCGGGAACTCGGATCCCAATATTCAAGATTCGTCGATTGACTTCACAATAGGCCTCCGATCAGGTGCGGAGTCGTTAATACCGCGGAAACAGTTCTGAATCGATCCGCAATATTGTGACTCTACGATTTCTCCAAAAAGTCGATCTTCTCCGAATCCAGAGCGGCACCCACCATGGCAGCCAATCCCGGATGGTCGGCAAGGGCAGGATCGGTAGCCACCACCTGTGTGGCGAAGTCTGCGGCCGCCGCAATGACGTCCTCGTGACCCAGTAACGACAGCAGTCGCAGAGTCGTGGTCGTACCGGATTGGGCCTTACCCAGAATATCGCCCTCGCGGCGTGTTGCGAGGTCGAGTTGCGCGAGTTCGAATCCGTCGTTGGTGGCGGCAACACTCGCCAGCCGCTCGTAGGTCGGACTCCCCGGATTGGCGCCGGTGATCAGGATGCACAACCCCTGGTGTTTGCCACGACCGACGCGACCACGGAGCTGGTGCAACTGGCTGACGCCGAACCGGTCGGCATCCACGATGACCATCACGGTCGCGTTCGGAACGTCGACACCGACCTCGACGACGGTGGTGCACACCAGTACGTCCGTCTCCCCGGCATCGAACGCGGCCATCGCGGCGTCCTTCTCGTCCGACGGCAGCCGGCCGTGCAGCAGACCGATCCGTAGGTCGGGGAGCAACTGCCCGCTCAGCCTGTCGTGGAGATCTGTCGCCGCAATGGTCTGCTGCTCTTCCTTTTCGTCTTTGCCGGGCGGGTCGTCCTGACCCTCGCCGATGCGTGAGCACACCACGTAGGCTTGCCGCCCCTCGCCGACCTCTTCCCGTATGCGCTCCCACGCACGGCTCACCCACTGCGGCTTCTGCCTGGCCGGGACGACACTGCTCTTGATGGGCGAACGCCCCTTCGGTAGCTGTCTGAGCGTCGACACTTCGAGGTCTCCCAGCACCGTCATCGCGATCGTGCGCGGAATGGGAGTGGCCGTCATCACCAGTACATGTGGGCTGACTCCACCCCGCGCCCGCGACCGGAGAGCATCCCGCTGCTCGACCCCGAACCGGTGCTGTTCGTCCACGACGACCATGCCGAGCCTGAAGAAGTCGACGTTGTCCTGGATCAGCGCGTGGGTGCCGATCACGATGCCGGCATCACCGACCATGGCTTCGTTGAGTGCAGCACGCTTGGCGGCCACCGACATCGATCCGGTCACCAAGGCGATGCGTGTCGCCTTGTCCTCGGACCCGAGTTCACCAGCGGTGCCCAGTGATCCGAGCATCGCCCGCAACGATTTGGCATGCTGCGTCGCGAGCACTTCCGTGGGAGCGAGCAGCGCGCACTGATATCCGGCGTCGACCACCTGCAGCATGGCCCGCAGCGCCACGATCGTCTTGCCCGAGCCGACTTCGCCCTGCAGCAGTCTGCTCATCGGATGAGGACGGGACAGATCCGACGAAATCTCCTCGGCCACACTGTGCTGACCGTCGGTGAGGGTGAACGGAAGCCTTGCCTCGAAGCGGTCGGCTATCCCGTCCTGGACCGGGGGGCACTGCGGGGCCACGCGTTCCGCATTGCCGTGCCGGCGCATTGCGAGGACGAGTTGCAGTGACACCGCCTCGTCGAAGCGAAGCCGGTCCTGCGCGCGTTCGATGTCCGCTTTGGTGTCGGGGAGGTGGACGGTCCGCAACGCTTCGTCCAGGCCGATGAGACCGCGTTCGTCCACGGTGGTCTTCGGAAGCGGATCGTCGACATGATCGAGCTGATCGAGGACCTGACGCACGCAGCGCATGATCGTCCAGGACTCCACCTCGCGGGTGGCCGGGTACAAGGGAATGAGGGCGCGGTCGAACACCGACATGTCGACGCCCGCCCCTGCCTCTGCACCCGCACGCGCAATTCCGGCCAGCTCACCGGAACCCCGGATCCGCCCCGAAGCGACGATGGGATCCTCGTCCCCGCCCCGCGGTTCCGGAAGAATCAGATAGCTCGGATGCGTCAGGCTCCACTTGCCCCGGAAGTACTTCACGGTTCCCGAGAACATTGCCCGCACACCCGGTTTGATCGCGTGCCTGACCTTCTGCGGATTGAAGAACGTGACATCGACATTCTGGGTGTCCGTGGTGAGCACGACCCGCAGCATCTGCCCCGGGCGATTGCGCATCTTCACGACTGCAGCGGTGCTGACCCGGGCGATGATCGTGATGTGCTCGCCCTCCGGCGGCTCCTTGTCCGCGAGTTCGCGCCCCTGCGACGCGTATCGGTGCGGATAGTGGCGAAGGAGGTCCTCGACCGTCTGTATCTCGAACGCCTCCGCCAACGCGCTCGCAGTCTTGTTTCCGAGCAGCAGATCGAGACGATCCGAAAGCCCCGCCATCGAAATTCCTTCCCGGTTGCTCTACTACTCGATACCCAGCTGCAACAGGTCGCCTGCCTGCCCGCCGAAGTAGACCACCACATCCACGCCGGTCTGTGTGTGTGCGACGTGGTCCGAAATATGCTCCCCGATGCCCTCCGGTGCCTCGGCACCGAGAATCACGGTGACCAGTTCGCCGCCGCCGCCGAGCGCCAGATCGACGAGACGCGTAGCCGCCGATGTGGGCTCGGCATCGATGACGACGACCTCCTGGCCCATCAGCCCGAGCGCGTCGCCCAGCTCGCACGTTCCGACGTAGGTCAAAGCTCGCTCCGTCGCCAGCCGCAGCGCCCCCCAGCGCGTCGCGGCGGCGGCTTCGGACATCGCGAACGCATCGTCCACTGCGTCGCGGCGCGGATCGTGAACAGCCAATGCTGCGATCCCCTGCACCATCGACGACGTCGCGAGCAGGACCACCTCGTGGCTCGAATCCCGTGCGGCCGCGCTCACTGCGACGAGCTCCTGCGCGGACAGGCCCCCGTTCGGAAGCACCAGCACCTCGCTGCGCTCCATCTGTCTGATCACTCCCAGCAACTGGCCGCGCGTGACCGGCGTATCACCGCGCAGGACGATCGCCCCTTCCGCGGCAAACAGTTCCGCAGCACCATCACCGGCAGCGATGGCGATGATCCCGCGACCTCGCGTGATCGGCCGCACGCGGACGCCCGGTGTCTCCGTCGTCTGCTTTTTGGCATCGACGAGAAAGTTGGTGATCCGAATTCCGTGAACGGTGCCGGCCGCCAGCCCCGACTCGACAGCCGCACCGGCGTCCGTGCAGTGCACGTGCACGGACCAACCGCCGTGGCCGTCGCCGACGATCACCACCGAATCCCCGAGCGCGTCCAACGACGTCCGCAGGTTCCCCATCCGTTCGTCGTCCGAATCCGAGACCAGGTACATCACCTCGTAATCCTGACCCGAGTCCCCGGCGCACGTGTCGGTAGCGACTGCGGGCATTTTCGTTCGGGGAGATCGGCGAGTCGTCAGCGTCCGCTCGGGGGCGGTTCCGGTGATCGCCTCGACCAGTGCGTCGAGTATCACCACGAGGCCGAAACCGCCGGCGTCCACGACCCCGGCCGCCTCGAGTACGTCCAGCTGAGATGTCGTCCGCATCAGCGCGGACACTGCTGCATCGGCCGCTGCCTGCGCGGTGGCCGCTACATCCGCATCACGGGGCAGGGCAGCCGCGGCATCGGCGGCACACCGCAACACCGTCACGATCGTGCCCTCCACCGGATCGCTCACCGCGTCGGTCGCCAGATTCGAACCTTGGAGCAGTCCGTTACGGAGCGCTTCGGCACCGAAGTCCACGTCTCCCGCTGCCTGCGCCAACCCGCGAAGAACCTGAGAGAGGATCACGCCCGAATTTCCGCGTGCCCCGTAGACCGCACCCTTCGCAAGTGCCACCGCAACTTGGTGAACGTCACGCGACGCACGACCTGCATCGTCGAGCGCATACTTGTCGACCCCCGCCACGGCGGAGCGCATGGTGGCCAGCAGGTTCGTCCCTGTGTCGCCGTCGGGGATCGGATACACGTTGAGGTCGTTGATCTCAGCGCAACGCTTCTCGAGCCCGGCGACGCAACCCAGCGCCCACCGCCTCAGGACACGACCGTCGATTGGAGCTCCGAGCGCGCCGACTTCCGGCGCCGGACGGGCTTCTTGCTTCACGAACGTCCTCTCCATGGAACGGCGGTGCAGGAATCAGGAATATAGTGAGTGCGGTCAGGGTAGCGCGCAGTCGCAGACCGGTCGGTTCGACAGCACGCGAACTTCGGGAGCGAGCTACGCCACACGTGCTGGTTTGGCCAATCACCGGCCGAAGGGCTACTCTTAACCGGTTGCCTCGTGCGGGAAGACCCTCACGAGTCAGAAGTACTGTTCACTATATATAAGGAGTTCGCGACTATGGCTGCCGTCTGCGACGTATGCGCCAAGGGGCCCGGCTTCGGTAAGTCGGTCTCGCACTCGCACCGGCGTACCAACCGTCGCTGGAACCCGAACATCCAAACGGTTCGCGCCCAGGTTGCTCCCGGTAACACCCGGCGAGTGAACGTGTGCACCTCCTGCCTGAAGGCAGGCAAGGTCACACGCGGCTAGAACCGTCACCGAGTTCGAGACTCGAGACAACTCACTGCGCCCCACAGCTTCATGCTGTGGGGCGCAGTGCTGTATGTAGTGTGCAATTCGTGAATCCCATCGATCAATTCTCCAAGGTGACGTTCGACGAAGGCGTGCTGCGAATCGTGATCGCCACCACAGAAAATGGTGCGTCACTCGATTTCGGCGGT
>JAAZAD010000136.1 GCA_012514505.1 Rhodococcus sp. (in: high G+C Gram-positive bacteria)
AGCGTTCCGGTCTTCGCCCGCACCCAACCGGCTCCGACCCGTTCTCCCGCGATGAATCGATCCGTCAAACTGCCTGTCGCACCGGCCACGGGAAGGTAGTCCAGCATCGGGCGCAGCTTCGGTTTGTCACCGCCCGCCGCGCCGACGAGAACCTGATCGAGGGTTCGGGCGGCGATGCGATCGTCGACCGACAACCCACTCGCGTCGTGCAGCACCAGGCCTGCCAGATCGAATCCCTCCGAGAACAAGGTCTGGGACACCGATGCGGCAGCTCCTGCGAAGGACGGTTCCGCGCCCATTTTCATGGCGATCTCTCGTCCGATCGTTTCGGCCAGCACATTGTCCGAGTGTCCCATCATCTGGCGCAGTCGGTCGCGGAGTGGAGCGGACTGGACGGCGGCGACCTGACGTGCGCTGGGAGGCGCCGTACCGAAGTCGACGGCATTCGGGTCCACCCCGAGCGTGGCCGCGAGCGCTCGGCCTGCGTCGAGGGCAGGCGCATGAGTGCGCGGCGATTCGTCGACCAGCGGGTTCAATCGGCCCCCGTCGAGCATCACCGGCTCGATGGGGGTGATGTATCCGGCGTCCACATCCTGCGGGAGCCAACCCTGTGCCATCGTCGGACCCGCATAGAGGCCGGTGTCGACGAGGATCCGGTCGACGGGCGCTCCTGCGGCGCGAATCTGATCTGCGAGGTCCACGACGTGGGCGCCGCCGGGGTAGTACCCCTCCTCGCCTCGAGGTTTCGCGGTGAGCGTGGGGTCTCCGCCACCGACGAGAACCACCTCACCCGGACGCGAGCCCTGCACGACCTTCGTCGTCAGCCGACTGTCCGGCGACAACACCGACAGGGCAGCGGCCGTCGTCAGGACCTTCGTCGTCGACGCGGGGACCATCGGCCGCTCCGGAGCGCCGCTCCACAACACCTGGCCGGTGATCGCGTCGGCGATCACGCCGCTGAACTCGCCGAGATCCGGATTGGCCAGCGCAGGACCGATGGTGGCAGCAATGCCGGGGGCAGACGGGATCGGCGCATTCGGCGCCACGGGAACAACAGCGGGGGCTGCGGCGACCGGCATGGGCGGCGGTGCAACAGACAGCTCACCACGCTCGTCGGCGGCCAACCTGTCCACGGCAACAACCAACAATGCGGCGACCAACAGCACGCTCACGATCGCTGCGATCAAGATGCGGGTATTGCGGCGACGACCGCCCTCCAACGAGCCGATCGTCTTCTCCTGAAGCGCCAACGCCCCTCCGTGTTCGTGTGATTACCGGGGTACCGGCGCGCGTGATTGCCGGGTGCCCCAAGACAACAGTAGCGGTGACCGGATATTCTCTCGACGCATCATTACCGACACGACAGCGAGGAATCGGCGTGGAGTTCGACGTCACCATCGAGATCCCCAAGGGTCAGCGAAACAAGTACGAGGTCGACCACGAGACCGGTCGTGTCAAACTCGACCGCTACCTCTACACCTCTTTCGGCTACCCCGCCGACTACGGATTCATCGAGAACACCCTGGGTGAGGACGGCGACCCGTTGGACGCCATGGTCCTGCTCCCGGAGTCCGTGTTCCCCGGCGTCATCGTCGAGGCACGTCCCGTCGGCATGTTCAAGATGGTCGACGAGGCCGGCGGAGACGACAAGGTTCTCTGCGTTCCGGCCGGTGACCCCCGCTGGGACCACATCCAGGACATCAAGGATGTTGCGCAGTTCGAACTCGATGCCATCAAGCACTTCTTCGTGCACTACAAGGATCTCGAGCCGGGCAAGCACGTCGAGGCAGCCGACTGGGTCGGCGTCGCCGAGGCGAAGGCCGAGGTCGAGGCTTCGATCCAGCGCCTGAAGGACAACGGCGGGCACTGAGCCCCACCGACGAGAAGACCCCGAGGCGTTGCCTCGGGGTCTTCTCTGTTTTCGAGTCGTGTACTACTGGCCCTTGAACTCGGGCGGACGCTTCTCGAACACTGCCGTGATCGCCTCGGTGATGTCCTGCGACGGCAGGAAGGCCGCGTTCCATGCGGCCACGTAGCGCAGGCTGTCGTCGACCGCAGCGGAGCGCGAGTGATCGAGCACGTCCTTGATGCCGTGCACCACGAGGGGTGGGTTCGCGGCGATCTCGGCTGCTGTGGCGTGTGCGGCTGCGAGCACTGCTTCGGCGTCGTCGTGCACGCTGTTGACGAGGCCGATCTTCTCGGCATACGCAGCGTCGATGTCCTTGCCAGTCAGGGCCAGCTCACGCAGGTGTCCGTCACCGATGATCGCGGGTAGGCGAGCGAAGCTGCCCATGTCGGCGACGATCGCGACCTTGACCTCACGAATGCTGAACTTGGCGTCGGCGGAGGCGTAGCGAATGTCCGCTGCCGAGATCAGATCGACGCCGCCGCCGATGCACCAGCCCTGAACCGCGGCGATCACCGGCTTGCGGCAATCGGCGACCGCATTGATGGACTTCTGCATCCTCTTGATCATCTCGTGGAACGTCGTGCGCGGTCCCGCTTGCGCCTTGTCCGCCAAGACCGCTCCGAAGTCGCCACTCATCGCGGGCAGGTCCAGCCCGAAGGTGAAGTGTTTTCCGGACCCGGCGAGCACTACGGCACGCACCTCCGGATCCGCATCGAGATCTGCGAAGATCTCCGGCAGCTCACGCCAGAAGTCCGGGCCCTGCGCGTTGCCCTTGCTCGGCCCGATCAACGTCACCTGAGCGACGTTGTCCTTCTTTTCGACAGTGAATGCGGTCCAGGTCTTCTCTTCGGTCATGGGTCGAGCGTAGCGATTGCGAATGCCGCATGAGCGACCTGTAGGTTTACTTAGCAATTGAAATAGACGCCCGAGGGGGGCACGTGCTCGACTTCGCCTGGAAGATGGCCCGGAACACTCCGAAACCGAACCTGAACTCACCGTTGCTGGGCATCGCCGCCCGCAATGCGTGGGACCTCTCCTTCGGCGACGGAATCGCCCCGGTCGAGCGCACGCCGTCGGAGTTGATCTTCGAGGGCCACCACCGCGACCTTTACCGGTTCGCAGGGACAGGCACTGGGCGACCGGTACTGCTGGTGCCGCCGCTCGCCGCTCCCGCACAGTGCTTCGATCTACGACCCGGACAAAGCTTGGCGGCCCACCTATCGGACCAGGGCCACGCGACGTACGTCGTCGACTACGGCGAGATGCACTACTCCGACCGGCACCTCGGGTTCGAGTACTGGACGGAGGACGTTCTCCCCGAGGCGATCCGCCGCGTCAGCGACGCACACGACGGTGCAGACGTAGATCTGATCGGTTGGAGCCTCGGCGGAACCCTCGCCCTGCTCACTGCGGCGTCGCACCCCGAACTACCGATCCGGTCCCTCACTGCGCTCGGTACCCCGATCGACTACTCCGAGACGTATTTCGAACCTCTCCGCGCACTGGGCAAGGTCATCTCGGAGCGGCCGGTCACAGCGTTCACCTGGGCCTTGGGCGGCGTGCCCGCTCCCCTCGTGCAGGTGGGCTTTCGCCTCACGGCACTGCAGCGCGAACTGACGAAACCCTGGTTCGTCGCCCGCAATCTGCACGAAACCGAGGCGCTGGCCCGCATGGAAGCCGTCGACAGGTTCCAGTCGCAAATGCCCGGCTATCCCGCGCGCCTGTTTCATCAGATGTCGGCGCAGTTGGTACTCGACAACGCCCTCAAACAGGGCAGTGCGACCGTGGGCGGCCGCCGAATCGAACTCGCTACCGTATCTGTTCCGGCACTCGCCATCGGCAGCCCTGACGACACCCTCGCGCCGGCCGCCTCGGTGGCATATGCACCCAAGGCTCTCACCGGTTCACCTCGCGTCCGGTACGAAACGGTGCGAGGAAGCCACCTCGGACTCGTTGCCGGGCCGAACGCGCGAGAGACCTCCTGGGCGCACATCGATTCATTCTTCGAGGAGACTGCACTCCCCGCTGAAGCTTCCGCTGTTTAGGGACCTCATGCGGTGGCTGCTGGTTCAATACCGCCACACCCTGTCCGAGGTTCTGCACCAGCACGTGCGCACCCAGCTTCCGGCGTTCGCACAGGCCGCTTCGTGACCGAGGCGATGATGGAGCCCACACCTGCACGCTTCCGCGCCCTTGCACGTTCCTCACCGTGGCGTTGGAACACCGTCACATTCGATTGGCACGACCCACACGTCACCGATCCCTCACGGGCGTGGATCAGAAGGCCGGCTGCCCTACGGGTCGAACGGCCGCTCGGACGGTGCATCACAACGTCCACGGTGGACCGACCGTTCGACGGCATGATGCGGGCGAAACCCGGCGGACCGTTGCTGCCCGTCGAAGGTGTCTGGCCGACCGACGCCCGACCGCCTTTCGATGCCGACGGTTTCGTGGCGAGTCGCCCCGACTCGTTCGACGTCGACTACGACCAACCGTTCCACCAGAACTATCACTGGGTCGCGATGCTCGATCCCGTCGAGTTCGCGGACGACGGCGTGGATCTGTCCGATGTTCGGCCTGTCTCACACCATGGCCGCGCTGCGTGGGAGGCCCGCGTCACCCCGAACGGGTCCTACGACCCTCGGTGCCCCTGCTGTTCACTGCTACCCGGAGACGACAGCTCGACACAGTTCGCGCCGGCTGTGATCCGGCTCGATGTGACGACGGGCATCTGCGTGCACATCGAACGCATCCAACCCGAACGAGCAGTGAACCTCGACGTCCACATCATCTCCGTCGATACGCCTCTCAGCGACACACTGTTCGGGACGCACTGGTCGTGAAGTGAAGCAGGCGCAGTAGCACCGGCTTATCCTGAGATCATGCCGACGCCACTGCATCCCAATGCGGCGCACGTCTCCGAGACTTTGATCGCCCGCGGTCATCACGGCGTGATCGTGACGAGCCCCGGGGCCGCCCACACCGCGGCGGAGGCGGCAGACGCCATGGGAGTCGACGTCGGCGCCATCGTGAAATCGCTGGTGTTCCTGCTCGACGACGAACCGGTCCTACTCCTGGTATCGGGCGCACATCAGGCGGATCTGGCGAACACCGGCAAACGTCTCGAGGGAACGTTGACACGCGCGCCACTCGACATGGTGGCGACAGCGACCGCCCAGCCGGTAGGAGGTGTCGCACCACTCGGACATCCCACGAACCTGCCGACGTTCGTCGACGCCGCTCTGCAGGAGCACCGCGAACTGTGGGCATCGGCCGGTCACCCGAGTTTCATGTTTCGGACGACGTTCACGGAACTGCTTCGCGTCACCGCCGGGTTGACCGTGGACATGGACTGATCTCGTACCCTCCCTGCCCTGCCCTGCCCTGCCCCCGACGAATGTCACACCGGTTCGCCCCAGCCGAACGGCTGTCACATTCGTAGGATGAGGGGGCATGGGACGACGGCGCTCTATAGTGGGAGGCACGTCTGATCCGAGCCCACCAGCGCAAACCTGGAGATTTCGTTGTCCGACACCGTGAAGAACCTGTCCGAGTACCGCAGCGGCGAGCCCACACGGAGTGCTGGTATCGGCGCTGCCGAGTACAAGACCGCTCTGGGCCGACACCCGGCCGGCGTCACGGTCGTCACTCTGGACGCGGGGTCCGGACCGGTGGGTTTCACGGCCACCTCGTTCGCGTCACTCTCCCTCGACCCGCCATTGGTGTCGCTGAACATCGCCAACGCGTCGTCGAGCATCGAGGCCGTCCGTTCCGCCGATACGTTGGTGATTCATTTACTCGGTGAGCATCAGCAGCACCTCGCACAACGGTTCGCCCGCAGCGCAGACCAGCGATTTTCCGACGAGTCACTGTGGACCCGCTTGGACACCGGCGAACCTGTCCTGCACGGCACCCCCAGTTGGCTTCGCGTGCAGATCGACCAGAGGATCCACGTCGGCGACCACACGCTCGTCATCGGTCTGGTGACCCGGGTGCACAGCGACACGGACGACGAAACTCGGGCCGCTCCCCTGCTCTACCACGCGGGCCAGTACTACCGGCCGACGCCGATCACCCCATGACGTCCACCCCATCCCGACCGATGTCACACCGGTTCAACTCACGCGAACCGGTGTGACATCGGTCGGCGGGCGCGGGGTGTCGTGTTCACCAACTGTCCACCTGAGCGTGAGATAACGAGCGGAACGCAGCACCGGTACGCAGCAGAAGGACACACGGGTTGACCATCCAATCGCAGTTTCGTTCGGACGACCCGGATTCGACCCGTTCGCCCGGTGTCCCCGACGTTTTTCTGCGTGCTGATTTCGCACCCGCACCGCGCACGCTTCTGGACATTCTGAACGACACCGCCGCGGCTTGTCCCGATGCGCATGCCATCGACGACGGCACGACCACGCTCACGTACGAAGAACTGATGACGGCAGTCACCGAAGGGGCCGCCTGGCTCGCCTCCGCAGGTGTGGGCGCCGGTGATCGCGTCGGTATTCGGATGCCGTCCGGTTCGTACGCGTTGTACGTGGCAATCCTCTCCACGATGGCCGCCGGCGCAGCCTACGTACCGGTGGACGCCGACGATCCCGACGAACGTGCGGAACTCGTCTTCGGGGAAGCGCAGGTTGCGGCGATCGTCACGGGCGACGGCGTGCTTCCGGGAACCGCGCCCGAACGCGACGACACCCCACAGGCCCGATTCCCCACACCCGACGACGACGCCTGGATCATCTTCACGTCCGGGTCGACCGGCACCCCGAAAGGCGTGGCCGTCTCCCATAGGAATGCGGCCGCGTTCGTGGACGCCGAGGCCCGCATGTTCTTGCAGTCCGATCCGATCCGCCCCGGTGACCGCGTTCTCGCCGGCCTGTCGGTTGCGTTCGACGCGTCGTGCGAAGAGATGTGGTTGGCCTGGCGTTACGGGGCGTGCCTGGTTCCGGCCCCGCGGTCTCTGGTTCGCAGTGGAATGGACCTCGGCCCGTGGTTGGTGTCGCGTGACGTCAGCATCGTCTCGACCGTGCCGACGTTGGCCGCGCTCTGGCCCGCGGAGGCCCTCGAATCGGTCCGTCTGTTGATCTTCGGTGGCGAGGCGTGTCCACCCGAACTTGCCGAACGGTTGGCTGTCGAGGGCCGGGAACTGTGGAACACGTACGGGCCGACCGAGGCCACCGTCGTCGCCTGCGGCGCGCAGATGGACGGCACGAGCCCGGTCAGTATCGGACTGCCTCTGGATGGATGGGACCTCGCGGTCGTCGACGCCGAAGACCGGCCCGTCCCAGTCGGTGAGGTCGGCGAGTTGGTGATCGGCGGCGTCGGTCTCGCCCGGTACCTCGACCCGGCCAAGGACGCCGAAAAGTATGCACCCATGCCAACATTGGGTTGGGACCGCGCGTACCGCAGTGGTGATCTCGTACGTCTCGACCTGGACGGTCTGCTGTTCCAGGGGCGCGCGGACGATCAGGTGAAGCTCGGTGGCCGCCGAATCGAACTCGGCGAAGTCGACAACGCGCTGCAGAACCTTCCCGGGGTGAGCGGCGGTGCAGCGGCAGTGCGTAAGACGGGTGCCGGTCATCAGATTCTGGTCGGCTACCTGGCGAGCACCAACCCGGATTTCGATCTGAAAGCAGCGCACACCGCGCTCTCCGAGCAGTTGCCTGCCGCACTCGTGCCGCGGCTGGCTCTCCTCGACGAACTCCCCACCCGTACGTCCGGCAAGGTAGACCGGGCCGCGCTGCCGTGGCCGCTGCCCGGCACGGGTGAGGACGCCGCTGAAGCCCTGGGCTTGGGCGGTACCGCCGCCTGGGTCGCAGGTTTGTGGACATCCATTCTCGGCGCGCAGATGAGCGGGCTCGACGACGACTTCTTCGAACTCGGCGGTGGTTCGCTCTCCGCGGCCCAACTCGTGACAGCGCTGCGCGAGCACTACCCCGAGGTCACCGTCGCCCAACTGTACGACCATCCCAGACTCGGTTCTCTCGCTGAATTTCTCGACGAGTTGGATCCGGCGGCAGCAGTGGAACAGCGAGTTGTTGCCCCGACGCCGAGACGCAGCCAGATCATTCAGATCGCCGCCACCGTTCCGCTCACCACGCTCACCGGATTGCAGTGGGTCACGTGGCTCGCCCTCGCCAACAACGTCTTTGCATGGTTCGCCGACGTGCCGTGGGCGCCGACCGCCTCGTGGTGGTGGGTGCTGATCGCGTTCATCGTATTCATCACCCCACTGGGCCGCATGACGACCTCGGTGATCGGATCGCGTCTGCTACTCCGAGGGCTCGAGCCCGGCACCTACGCGCGCGGCGGCAGCGAACACCTCCGACTCTGGGCGGCACTACGCCTGACCGAAGCCAGTGGCGCCGCGAACCTTTCGGGTGCTCCGTGGATGCTGTATTACGCCAGAGCGCTCGGCGCCAAGGTCGGCAGTGGCGTCGATCTGCACACGTTGCCACCGGTGACGGGAATGCTCGATCTCCGCGACGGAAGTTCCGTGGAACCGGAAGTAGACCTTTCCGGGCACTGGGTAGACGGAGACGTCGTCCACATCGGTGCGATCAAGATCGGCGAAGGAGCCACCGTCGGCGCCCGGTCGACGCTGCTGCCCGGTGCCCGCATCGGCCGAGGCGCCGTAGTCGAACCGGGCTCTGCGGTGTTCGGCCGGGTCAAGGCAGGTCAACGTTGGGGCGGTTCGCCCGCAGTCAAAGCGGGCAAGGCCAATCATCCGTGGCCCAAGGAACATCCGAAGCGAGCACCGTACTGGGTTCCGGTGTTCGGGGCGACGTCCATGGCGTTGGCGGGTCTGCCGATCATCGCGTTGGCTGCGGGCATCGCCGTCGTCGGTTGGGGTGTGCACGGTACGAACACGATCGGCGAAGCCGTCCTCCGCTCGCTGCTGTTCCTGCCACTGGCAACACTTCTGAGTCTCGGTGTCTTCGCCGCTACGACGGTGGTTGCGGTGCGTGCGTTGTCCATCGGACTGCGCGAGGGCTACCACCCGGTCCGCAGCCGTATCGGTTGGCAGGTCTGGGCCACCGAACGGCTCATGGACTCGGCCCGCACCTTCCTGTTCCCGCTCTACGCCAGCCTCCTGACACCAGGCTGGTTGCGACTTCTGGGCGCAAAAATCGGCAGCGACGTGGAGGCGTCGACCGTGCTGCTGCTCCCGAAATACACCACCGTCGCCGACGGCGCCTTCCTCGCCGACGACACGATGATCGCAAGCTACGAACTCGGCGGCGGGTGGCTCCACATCGAACATGCGAAGGTCGGCAAGCGTGCCTTCCTGGGGAACTCGGGGATGACCGGACCCGGCCGACGAGTCCCCAAGAACGGCCTCGTTGCCGTACTGTCCGCAACTCCGTCCAAGGCGAAATCAGGCTCGTCCTGGCTGGGTAGCCCACCGGTTCGCTTGCGCCGTGCCGCGAACTCGGGCGACACCACCCGCACGTTTGCGCCCCCGTTCCGGTTGAAAGTGGCCCGAGCGGTCGTCGAGACGTGCCGACTGATTCCGGTGATGATCACGTTCGGCATCGGTCTCGGTGCGCTCTTCGCACTCGAGGCGATGGCCGCGTCGGTCGGTTACGGTGTGGCAGCGCTACTGAGCGGTGTCGTTCTCCTGATCGCGGGAGCAGTCGCCGGCGCGATTTCGGTTGCGGCGAAATGGTTGGTGGTCGGCCGCATCGGCACGGTCGAACATCCGCTGTGGAGTTCGTTCGTGTGGCGCAACGAAGTGTCCGACGCCTTCGTCGAAACGGTGGCCGCGCCCTGGTTCGCGCGCGCAGCAACCGGTACGCCGGTCCTCAACGTCTGGTTGCGTGGCCTCGGGGCGACAATCGGCAAGGGCGTGTGGTGTGAAACGTACTGGCTCCCCGAGGCGGACCTGGTGACTCTCGGCGACGGAGCGACCGTGGAACGGGGGTGCGTCGTGCAAACACACCTGTTCCATGATCGGATCATGTCCATGGACACCGTCACGTTGGGAGCCGGAGCCACCCTCGGACCTCATTGTGTTGCATTGCCCGCCTCCGGAATCGGAGCCGGCGCAACCGTGGGGCCCGCATCGCTGGTGATGCGAGGTGACACCGTGCCCCCGTCCACCCGCTGGCAGGGCAACCCGATTGCACCGTGGGCGGCGAAGTGAAGCCTGGCAAGGTGCCCGAAGCACCCGTCGACCCATACCTTCCGCAGAGCGGCAACCGCGGGTACCGGGTATCGCGTTACGAACTGGACCTCGGATACCGGGTCAACAGCAATCGGTTGGCAGGCAAGGCAACCATCACGGCCGTGACCACCGAGGAACGCCCCAAGTTCTCCCTCGATCTCGCGCAGAACCTGAAGGTCGCCAAGGTGACGGTGAACAAGTCACGGAACGTCAAGTGGTCCCACCAAGGCGACAAACTCGTGCTCACTCCCGGCGGCCGGATCCCGGCCGGCGGCGCTCTCGTCGTGACCGTCCAGTACAGCGGCACCCCGAGGCCGATTCGCAGCCAATGGGGTGAGGTGGGCTGGGAGGAACTCACCGAAGGTGCCCTCGTCGCCGGCCAGCCGAACGGCGCCCCGTCGTGGTATCCGTGTGACGACCATCCGAGTTCCAAAGCCAGCTACCGGATCGAGATCACCACCGATTCGCCGTACTACGCCATCGCCAACGGCACACTGCTGCGAAAGCAGACCCGCGCCAGCCAGACCACCTGGGTGTACGAGCAGTTCGATCCGACGCCCACCTACCTGGCCACCATTCAGATCGGCCACTACGAGCATCGTCGGATCGGCTCCGGCGCGGTGCCCATCTACGCCGTGCATCCACCGCAACTTCGGCCGGCTTTCGACGTCGATTTCGAACGGCAAACGGCGATGATGGAGCTGTTCGTCGACCTGTTCGGTCCGTACCCGTTTCCGCACTACAGCGTCGTGGTGACCGCCGACGAACTCGAAATCCCTCTCGAAGCACAAGGACTGTCCATCTTCGGCGCGAACCACTGCACCGGGCGTCGACCCGCCGAGCGCTTGGTAGCTCACGAACTCGCACACCAGTGGTTCGGTAACAGCCTCACCCTCGGGCAGTGGCGCGATATCTGGCTGCACGAAGGATTTGCGTGCTATGCGGAGTGGTTGTGGTCCGAGCATTCCGGTGGGGAATCGGCACAGCAACTCGCGGAGCAGGCCCACCGCGGCCTGCAACGGAAGCCGCAGGACCTGGTGATCGCCGATCCAGGCCCGGCGCTGATGTTCGACGACCGCATCTACAAGCGCGGCGCCCTCACACTCCACGCACTCCGCGACCACCTGGGTGACGAGAAGTTCTTCACACTCCTCCGCACGTGGGCAGCGGACCACCGCCATTCCACCGTGGCATCCGATCAGTTCACCGACCTGGCCGGCCGATTCACCGACGAATCACTGCGCACCCTGTGGGATACCTGGTTGGGTGAGAAGGCGCTGCCGCCGCTCTGACGACAGCCGTAATCCTGTACGGACCTCCGGCGATATAGCCAGAGCAGGCACCGCACACTTCGGAGGACATCATGAATCGGACCCTCATCCACACGCTCACCAGGTGGACCGCACCAGCAGCCGTCGCGCTGGCGATGGCCATCGGCACACCCCCACTCGCTTCGGCGCAGCCGGCACACGCCGCACCCGTCACCATGCCGTATTGCGAGATGCTGCCGATGATCATGATCTATCCACCACCGCCGACGACCGTCCAGTGCCACACCCCGTTCGGCGACTTCACCTTCATGCTGCCGCCCGGCACCGTCTGGCCGTTCTAGTCGTCCAGACTGGGTAGGTGTGAGCGCCAATTGACGACCACCAGCGCCAGGCACGCGAGAGCCGCGACGGCTCCGAACACGAACATCACCGTGTACGTGACCGCCGGGAACGTCTCTGACAGAACCGCCATCACAGCGGGAGTAGCAAATCCCAGGTAGGTGAGCGAGTAGAACACCGCGGTCAAGCCCGCCAGATCGTCAGGTCCGGCAATACGCTGGATTTCTTGCAGTCCGGACACGAGTGCCATGCCGTATCCGAACCCGAGGATGACGGAAGCGCCGAGCGCCAGCGGGATTGTCAGGTTGTGGGCGAGCACAGCAGCAGCGGCCATTCCCAACGCCACGAACAGCAGTGCGACAACGACTGCACGCGAATTGGCTGGAGTGTCGATCTTGCGTCCGAGCGACTGAATGAGGAAACCCGACCCGAGGCCCACCACACACAGCAACGCCGAGAACGCGATGGGCACACCGGCGCTGTTCTCGGACATCAGCGCGGGAATCACTGCATAGGCGGCGGCCGCGGTGCCGAACACCCAGGGCGCCAACGGGACGATCACGTACAAGAAGCGACGGTGGCCCGCCGAGGGAATCTTCAAGTCGTCCCAGAGCCGTCCACGTTCGGCGGCCGGCTGAGCGCCACGAGTCTCGGGCGCCTTCCACAGTGCGATCCCGGCTGCCACCGTCAACCCGATGTGCACGAGATACGCGGACGAATCGGGCAGTGGCCCCCACTGGGCCAGTACACCGGCCACACCGGCGCCCAGCCCGAAACCTGCGGTCAGACTCATCGCAGCTCGCCGTGCACCCGCACCATCGACCGCAGTGGGGTCCCACGGAGCCGACGACAGCTCTTTCACCCAACTGCCGCCGACCGCCATCCCCAGCCCCAGCGCTATACCGCACAGGATGCGACCGACGCCGAGCAGAACCGCAGAGTCCGCACCAACCGCGAGGAACAGTGAACCCACGATCCCGATCGCGGGCGCGGGCAGCAGGATCGGGCGCCGACCGAGTCGGTCCGACAGCGGCCCGCCCAGAAGCAGGGCCGGCACGATTCCGAGTACGTAAGCGAACAGAAGAGTATCGACGACGACCGAAGAAAACCCGTGATCGAGGCGGTACATCACCAGCAGTGGGGTGAACTCGTTTCCGCCCCACGCAACGGTGAACATCGTCAATGCGACCAACAGCCACGACTTCGTCGACGGCGCCTGGAGCGACGGCGACATCGCGGCGACCGGGGGTGCATCACGCAACTGCGTCATCGTGCGTCTCCTCTCGGTTCGAGACCGTGCACTTCCCGCATGTGCGTCAGAACTGCAGGCCCGAAGCGGTCAGCGTCTCCAGCTGCCACCAGTTCTGCCAGCTTGCGGTGGTCGTCCATGATTTTGGACAGCTGACCGGGGTCGCGGGCGATGGAGTGCGCGGTCATCCGGCGTTGACGCTCGCGGAGCGACGCATAGAAGGTGTCGAGCAGCGGGTTCCCGCCGGCTTTGACGATCGCCCGATGAAAGTCGGCGTCCGCGGCACTGAACGCGGCCACGTCACCGCGTTCAGCGATCGATTGTTGTTCGCTCAGATTCGCCTGCAGATCTGCCGCCAAGGCCTTCAGAACCGCTGGACGTGATGCGGCCGAACGCACACTCTGCGTCTCCACCATCTGACGAGCATCGACGGTGTTTTCGGCCTCGCCGTCTGCGACAGGAACGATCAGGGCACCGCGCTTCGGATACAGCCGCATCCAGCCCTCCGCCTCGAGCCGGAGAAACGCCTCACGCACCGGCGTCCGACTGAGCTCCATACGCTTGGCGATTTCGCCCTCGCTGATCATCTCGGCGCCGGGCAGCTCGCCTGACAGGATCAGTTCCTTGACCTCGCGATACACCAGCTCAGCCGACGAATACAACATAGACACAAGATGTATTTATACCGGTTTCGTGTTTCTGGGTGCAACCGAGTGCCGGCGAACCGGGCCGTGAGAAACATCTCCGGAAATGCCTGAAGCCCCCCAACAATGTTGGGGGGCTTCAGGTAACGGATGTTCGGCGGTGTCCTACTCTCCCACACCCTGTCGAGTGCAGTACCATCGGCGCAGACAGGCTTAGCTTCCGGGTTCGGAATGGGACCGGGCGTTTCCCTGTCGCTATGGCCGCCGTA
>JAAZAD010000137.1 GCA_012514505.1 Rhodococcus sp. (in: high G+C Gram-positive bacteria)
CCCGGCAGGCTCTCGACCTCACCCGTCAGTGAGAACACCCACAGGTTGTCACCGTGCGTGGTGCCCGCCAGCGAGTTGCCGCCCGCGACGACCGCGACCTTCTGCTCGCCGTCGGCCCAGAACACGGTCGGCGGCGCGTTCACGCCAGCGCCGGTCTGGAAGCTCCAGAGCTCGTCACCGGTCTTGGCATCCAGCGCGACCAGATGTCCGTCGTTCTTGCCGACGAACACGAGGCCACCCGCGGTCGTAGCGGAGCCGGAGTAGCACGAGTTGGGCTCGCCCTGCTCGTCCTCCATCTTGTAGCTCCACACCGGCTCATTGGTGTCAGCGTCGAGCGCCGTGAAGTAGCCAGGCTGGTTGAAGCCGAGCGATCCGAGGCCACCGCCGAGGCTGACCTTGCCCTCCACGAAGCCCTCGTTCTCGCCGAGCTGCCCCCAGCCGAGGCTGTTCTGACCACACACGTAGACCATGTGCGCCTCGGGGCTGTAGCTGAGCGGCACCCACACCGAGCCACCGCTCGGCGCGCCGAGCATGACCGCAGCCGTCTTCGAGTCGTGCGCCGGGAACAGCAGCTCTGCTGCGTTGCCGTCCTCACCGCGGAAGATCGGGACGTTCTTCGGGTCCTCGATCGCCGTGGACTGGCGGATCTGCGACTCGATCGCCTTGAAGTCCTCGTCCGAGATCTCCAGCGGGAACAGCGGCTCCGTGTCCGGGATCCACTGCTGCTTGGCAGTCTTGCTCTCCTCCGACTGCGGCACGTCCTTGAGCGAGCCCTTGTAGATCGGCTCACCGTTGCGACGATCCACCGCGTAGACCCACGGCAGCTTTGGCGCGACCGCTGCGGCCGGCACGGTCTCCCCGTCGATCTCCGCGTCGAAGAGCATCACGGCGGTACCGACCGTGCCGTCCCAGATGTCGTGCTTGATGATCTGGAAGTGCCACTCGTACTCACCGGTTTTCGCGTCCACCGCGACGATCGAGTTGGAGTACAGGTTGTCACCGCCACGCTTGGTGCCGTCCATGTCCGGCGACGAGGTGCTCGTGCCGAAGATGATGAGTCCCAGCTCCGGATCGACCGCGGGCCCCTGCCAGAGGCCGGAGCCACCGGTCAGGGCGCTGTCGCCCTCCCACGTCGGATCGGCCAGCTCATCCTCGCCGTCGCCTGTGGTCCAGAACGTCCAGTCCTCCTCACCGGTCTCCGCGTCGAGCGCCACGACCCGGCCACGCGCCTGGAACTCAGAGCCCGAGTTGCCGACGTACACGCGACCGTCGTAGTAGCGCGGCGCACCGATGAGCGTGGCGTTGTCCTTCTTCCAGTCGACGACCTGCGTCTCCCACTTCACCTCGCCGGTCTCGATGTCCATGGCGACGACCTTGCCGTCGATGCGACCGCTGTAGAGCGTGTCCTCACCGTCGTAGCCGAGGCCACGGCTCTCCCAGCCACAGCAGACCGTGGAGATCTCCGGGTCGAGGTCGCCATCCACTCGCCAGAGCTGCTCGCCGGTGGAGCCGTCGTACGCGAAGACGTCGTTGTCGCCCGTCTCCAGGTAGAGGTTGCCGTCGATGGCAATGATGTTCTCCTCGTGGGAGTGCTTGCCCTCGGTACCGGACTCAAGGTCCACCTTCCACTTGCCCTTGAGATCCTTCACGTTGTCCGTGGTGATCTCATCGAGAGTCGAGTGGAACGTGTGCCCGCCACTGCCACCAACCGTTGGCCAGTCCTCGGCGGCGTAGGCCAGGATGCCCTTCGCGCTCGCGTCGGTGCTGTCCTTGTCATCACCGTCGCCCCCGCAGCCGACGGCGACGAACGCCGACAGCGCCAGCACTGCCAGCGGCAGCAGGTATCGGGACCAGGTTGTGGTGGTGCTCATGTCTTCCTTCCGCATGCTTCGCATCCTCACGGCTCCAGGCTGACGACGTGGTCTGCGACGGCCTCGATCTCCTCATCGCTGAGTCGATCACCGAACGCAGGCATGCCGCCGCGTCCATCGGTGACCGTCTTCACGACGAGATCCTTGTCACTTACCTGCGCGATGCTGGGACCACCGTTGCCGCCCGTGCCGTCAAAGCCGTGGCAGACGCTGCAGTTGTTGGAGAAGACGGACTTGCCGTCGGCGGTCTCTTCCGTCGTCTCGGTCTCGGTGCCCGCATCATCCGAG
>JAAZAD010000138.1 GCA_012514505.1 Rhodococcus sp. (in: high G+C Gram-positive bacteria)
GACTGGTTCTCGATCTTCTTGATCGGAGCACCGTGCTCACGAATGTTGGTGAGCAGCAGGGCGACACCGCCACCACGCTTGGACAGCTGCAGCGCCGAGTTGATCGCACGACCGATCGACTCCATGTTGTCCTCGATGCGCAGCAGGAAGCACGAGACGGGCTCGCCGCGCTGCTTCTTGCCGGAGTTGAGGAACGTCGGGGTGGCCGGCTGGAACCGGCCGGAGATGATCTCGTCGACCAGGTGCGTGGCGAGGATCTCGTCGCCGTCGGCGAGGGTGAGCGCGACCATGCACACGCGGTCCTCGAATCGCTCGAGGTAGCGCTTGCCGTCGAACGTCTTGAGTGTGTACGACGTGTAGTACTTGAAGGCGCCCAGGAAGGTCGGGAACCGGAACTTCTTCGAATAGGCGTGCTGGAACAGCTTTTTCACGAACGGGCGCGAGTACCGCTCGAGCACCTCGGGTTCGTAGTAGTTCTCCTCGACGAGGTAGTCGAGCTTCTCGTCGAGATCGTGGAAGAACACGGTGTTCTGGTTGACGTGCTGCAGGAAGTACTGCCGGGCCGCCGCCACATCCTTGTCGAACTGGATCTCACCGTTGGGTCCGTAGAGATTCAGCATCGCGTTGAGCGCGTGGTAGTCGAGTCCTTCGAGCGAGGTGTCCGACTTGGCGCTCGCGGCGGTCGGCGCAGGATCGGTGATGGTCACGGTGCTTACTCCCACTGTGAGTGCCGGTGTCGGCGGGTTTCTGGTGCGTCCGTGCACGCGGACGGGCCGGGTGCACGGTGTGGTTCGGGGCGTGGCGATCCACGCGTGGCGGCTAGGCGGTCTGCAGCGACCGACCCCAGAACTGCGCGAGTCCCGCCCGGACACGTTCGACGTCCTCGGCGGTTCCCATCAGTTCGAAGCGGTACAGGTACGGGACCTGACACTTACGCGAAATGATATCTCCGGCAAAGCAATACGAATCACCGAAGTTGGTGTTGCCCGCGGCGATGACGCCGCGGATCAACGCGCGGTTGTGCTCGTTGTTGAGGAAACGGATCACCTGTTTGGGTACGAAACTGGTGTCCCGCCCGGTCACCGTGGTGCCGCCCCCGTAGGTCGGCACGATCAGCACGTACGGTTCGTGCACCTCGAAGGTGCCCTCACGGTCGTGCAACGGAATCCGGTGCGCCGGCATGTCGAGCCGCTCGACGAATCGGCGGGTGTTCTCCGACGCACTCGAGAAGTACACGAGGCGCGTGTGTACGGAAGCGGACGAACTCATCGGTACCGACCCATCTGCTCGCTCGATCGAAAGGACCGGCCCCACACGAGGGGGTCGTGCCGGTGCCGCCGAAGCGGCGGCACCGGGGACGTCAGGCCGCGACCGCCAGAGCCTTGATGCGATCGGGGCGGAAGCCCGACCAGTGGTCCTCACCGGCGACGACGACGGGCGCCTGGAGGTAACCCAGGGCCATCACGTAGTCGCGGGCCTCCGGGCTCTCGGAGATGTCGACGACGTCGTACTCGATTCCGGCCTTGTCGAGAGCGCGGTAGGTGGCATTGCACTGGACGCAGGCAGGCTTGGTGTAGACGGTGATGTTCATCGGATCCCCTTATCGGCTCGAAACGGGCCTCGACGGCCTGACGACTGACTGCTGCGTATGGTTCGGACGGCCGCCGGATCGAGTCGATCCTTCTTCCCCAGAGGGACCGGTGATGTTGTGGCCATCCAGCGGTCTAGACACTACACCTTGTGGCTGAGAGATTCACCAAACCCAGGATGTTGTGAACTACATTCTTGGTATTCCCAGGTCGTGCGTGTCGATCACAGCGAATTCGACCCCTTTTCCGGCGTGTTGCGCCTGCTGCGCCCGGCTGTGCATTCCGACACATCCCGCCGTGTCCTCGGGCACATCGCAGGGCACGGTCACCGACAGTGTGGCGCAGCCCACCGACACGTTCGCGGGGGCGCCGGTCGGACGGCGCGCGCATCGGTGTCCGGCCCTCGCCCACGACAGGCGAGAACCCCCGCGTCACATCGGTGGGCGGGGGTTCTGCCGTGGAGGTCGGACCGTCAGGCGTCGACGAGGGTCTTCTCGCCTGCGACGAGGTTGGTGAGGACCTCGGTGAGCTGGCCGGCGGTCTCGGCGTGCTCCTTCGGGTGCGCGTCACCGAACTTGCCGATGGTGCCGCCGACCGACAGGGAACCACCCTCGACGAGCTTGCCTCCGGCGATGCCCACGGCCTTGACGGTGTCCTCGAGTGCCCACTTGGCGGCGTTGCCGCTCGGGGAGGCGCTGACGACCGCGGTGGCCTTCCCGGCGAGGGCACCGGCACCGTAGGGGCGCGACAGCCAGTCGATGGCGTTCTTGAGCACGGCGGGAATGGTGCCGTTGTATTCAGGGGTGAACAGCAGCACGGCGGCGGCGTCGGCAGCGGC
>JAAZAD010000139.1 GCA_012514505.1 Rhodococcus sp. (in: high G+C Gram-positive bacteria)
CCGTTCATGTCTCGTCGGCGATGTCGCAGGGCACGGCCCGGACGAGGCCGCCCTCGGCGTCGGTTTGCGAATCGCGTGGCGCACACTCGTTCTCACCGGCATCAGCGGAGAACGGCAGTTGGCGAAGCTCGAAGAGATCCTTGTCGCAGAGCGAGCGGCCGACCGGGTTTTCGCGACCGTCACCAGCCTTGCCATGACGCCCGATCGCCGAACCTTCACGGTGATGCGAGCAGGCCACCCCGGGATTCTCGTGCGTCGTGGACGTGAGGTGGAGTGGGTCGAAGCGCCCGGTGGGCCCGCTCTGGGACTCCTGCCCGGTTCGGCGTCGTGGCCGGTTCACAGACTGGAGCTGCCCGCCGAGGGAGCTGTCGTGTTGTTCACCGATGGACTCTTCGAAGGCCACACCGGCGCCGGACGCCAGAGACTCGGCGAAGAAGGACTCCTCGAGCTCGCCCGCCGGTGCGGGCACCTCGCACCCGACGACTTCGCCGACACTCTCATCCAGGGTGCGGAAGAGCTCGCCGATGCCCACGGCGGATTGACCGACGACGTAGCAGTCGTGCATGTGCGATGGAACGGGAAAGCGACACCGGCCGAATGACGAACCCGACAGACACCGAAGCCTCGGACGTGCCGAGCGGGGCACCGCAGACGACGCGACGATCCCAGGTGACAGTGCAGGGCTGGATTCTCCTGGTGCTCGGTTTCATGGGGGTGCTTGTGGTGATCGGCACCGTTGTCGGTAGCCACTTCCTGTCCCGTACCACCGAGGTCTCCAATTACCTGAGGGATGTGCTGCAACCCGCACGAGTCGAGGCCCACCGGCTTCAAGCAGCGTTGATCAGTCAGGAGACGGGGGCGCGCGGGTACATCATCACCGCCGATCCCGAGTTCCTCGGACCATACGAGACCGGACGGGCCGAGGAACAGGACGCCGCCGACACGATGCGTGCGCTGATCGAGCGTCCCGGGCCGATGCCCGGGGTGGAAGGGCCGCTGCTCGACGACCTCGGTGCAATCGAGAACGCGGCGGACGAATGGCGCAGGATCTACACCCTTCCCCTCGTCAGTAACGTGGTCCCGGGCGATCCGCAGCCTGTGGATGTCGGCGCTGTCGAAGCGGGCAGTGTGGCATTCGACGAGTTGCGGGCCCTGTTCGAGATCCAGAACAAGCATCTGGAGGAGGTCAGAGCACAAGGTATCGCCGAACTCGAGCATGTGCGGACCGTGCGCGATCGTGTCCTCGGCTTCATGGTTGCGGCATTTCTGCTCAGCGGTGTGGGTCTCACCGTGCTTGTCCAGATTCTCGTTGTGCGCCCACTGGACAGGTTGCGAGAGCAGACCCGCATGGTCGCCGGAGGCAGATTCGACGAGCAGATCATCCCGCAGGGACCGGCAGACATCAGGGCACTCGCCGCGGATGTCGACGGCATGCGTGAGCGGCTCGCAGCGGAACTCACGATCTCCCGCGAGCGTCACGAGCAGGTCGAAAGTCAGGCGATCGACCTGCGCCGGTCCAACGCCGAACTCGAACAGTTCGCGTATGTCGCGTCGCACGATCTGCAGGAGCCGCTTCGGAAGGTCGCGTCGTTCTGCCAGCTGCTCGAGAAGCGATACGGCGACAAACTCGACGAGCGCGGCGTCCAATACATCGACTTCGCGGTGGACGGCGCCAA
>JAAZAD010000140.1 GCA_012514505.1 Rhodococcus sp. (in: high G+C Gram-positive bacteria)
ACCGACGCCCAACTCGCCGAAGTCGAATCGTCACGTGAGCGCTATCAGCAGGCCTTGACCGAGGCGGGCTACGGGGAGATCTCGACCCAGATCGCGCCGGTGGCCGAGGCTGGCGACGGCGTCTTCTACTACGCCGAGGACTACCACCAGGGATACCTGCACAAGAACCCGGGTGGGTACTGCAACCACGGCTTCTGCCAGGTGGGTTACGACCTCGCCGCGCACGGCCAGCAGGCCGCCCAGGCCATCCTGCCGGACGCGTAGAGCGTTCCCGCGCCGCACGGTGCCGCGTAGAGTGGTCGGTAACTTATATCAGGCTTGACACGCGTGCGATTGCCCGAATCTTGAGTGGTCGCGCTTATCTCCGATCGTTACCGTACCGATAGACACGCGACCGAAGAAACAGCGTTACCGCTGATCGGACCGTGTCCGGCGGCAGCAGAGAGAGCGGGATCGATGGAATCCAGTGTTGGTAGGCGGCAGTGTGCCCGTACCCCAACCCAGGAACTGCCGCGTCCGGTCGAGCAATCACGTGGTGACGATGGCTTCTCGTTGATCGAGGTCGTGATCGCCATCGCGCTGATGTCGATCCTGATCGTCCCGATCATGGTGGCCGTGATCACGGCGATCGAAGCATCGTCGCGCAGCCGGAGTGCCGCCCAGGTGGAGACGATGGTGGTCAACGCTGCCGACCGGGTGAACCGCGCCCCGAAGTCGTGCGACTACTCCGTCTACGCCCGGGCAGCGGTCGTCTCACAAGGCTGGTCATCGGACCTCGTCGCAGTGGACCACGCCTACTACCAGCCGCACTCCGATGGTGACGGCCAGGTCGACCTCGGCCAGCCGGGGAGCTGGGTGTGGGGACCGGACGCCTGCGAGCTGGATGAACCGTCGGAGCTCGAAGTGCAGATCGCCCGCATCACGATCACAAGTCCCGATCGCACCGTCACACGAACCATAGAGGTGGTGAAGTCCGATGTCTGAGGTCGGCGCAGCCAAGCCCCGTGACAAGGGGATGACGCTTCCGGAAGTATTGATCGCCGTCACGATGCTGGGCTTGATCGTTGCGGTGCTCTCGAGCGCCGTGATCGTGACGCTGCGTCAGAACGACAGCACCGAGGGCCGGTTCAACGTGGCACGAGCCGAGCAGACGATCGGCATGTGGTTGCCGGCCGACCTCGCTTCGGCGGAGCACGTCGACAACGACCCGGCCCTGACGGCGTGTCCCGGCGAGGCGACGGCCGACGCTCCGTGTCCCGGAATGTCGATCGGAGCTGGGTCGAATGCCCTGTTGGTGACGTGGGCGACCCTGTACGACGACGACGCGGACGCTGGCACGCGCACCTACGACTACACGTACATCTCGTACTACTACTCGCAGGACACCGACGGCACCTACAAGCTCACCCGCATCGAGTGCACGAAGCGACTTACAGGTGACGAGCCGAGCGGACCTGGATGGGCATGCAACTCGCTCCCGATCGTGGTCGGACTGCCGGGCCCGCATCCTGGTTGGTTGCCTGGGGATCCTGTCCCTGAGGACGTGATCGCTGTCACGATTCCTCTCGACGCGGCGGCGACGGACTCCTCGCAGGTGGTCGTGGACGGCCAGAACACCAAGAACGCTCGGCGCGTCATCGTGACGGTGCACGGCGGCGGCTCCTCCGAGGGGGCGGGCGGTGGCCGCAACACCATCAGCATCACGGCCGGCGGCACCTACCGGACGGAGATCGACGCAGCCAGCATGCAGGGAGCTCCGACCTTCGTCGAAGCGCGGAGCAAGTGTGGCGGCCCGCTGACGCTCGTCATCGACGAGTCGAACTCGATCCCCGACATCAACAAGGTCCGCGACGGTGTGCGCGAGTTCGTCAAGGTTCTGGCCGGCACGCCCGTACGGCTGCAGATCGTGACGTTCAGCGACTACGCACGCGTGCTCGGCACGACCACCGAGTGGCACCGCTACTTCGACCTGACCAACGCCGCCCACGTTCAGGAGCTGATCGGCCCGCCACCTCACAACAGCGGTGGCCTCGTCCAGCAGATCAGCTACGGCGGCGGCGGCCAGAGTGGGGTTTCCTCCGGATCCCGCACGAACTGGGAGGACGCCCTGTACCGGTCATTCCGAACGAGTGGCGGCCTGGTGCCACAGACGATTCCGAAGACGCTGATCTTCTTCACCGACGGCATCCCATCGCGTTCGCGCTTCAGCGTCACCTCCGACGGTCGGCCATACCGCAGCTCTCTCGATACGCAGAACCCGCTGTTGCCGGTCACCCCTCCGGGGTGGGGTGACGGGTTCATCCCCGACCCTGTCCCGACCAACGACTACACACACCCGTACTACACGTTCAACCAGCTCGGCTTCAACCGCGCCAACTACTGGGCCAATCAGGC
>JAAZAD010000141.1 GCA_012514505.1 Rhodococcus sp. (in: high G+C Gram-positive bacteria)
CCACCGGACCAGGTTGACCCATCGTGCGGTCGACACGCCGTAACGGGTCGGCGTGTCGACCTCAACGGGGCAAAGGTTCGCGGGTGCGGCACTAGCCAACGATCCCCGCAACCTTCAGGCGGTCGCGCGAAGCACCAATTCCGAGAAGGACAGCCGAGACGCTTCGGCCTGGTTGCCACCAAACCGTGAGTACCGCTGCACATACGTCGTGCGTCAGATTGCGGTGAAAGCGGCTTACCAGCTGTGGACATCAGCATCGGAACATCAAGTGCTGGAACAGGAGTTGCTTTCCTGCGGTGCGATCGCGCCTACTACGGCCCGAGCAAACACCGAGCCGTCCACTACTCAACCCGCGCCGACCACCGAGGAGTACACACCGCCGCCCGCGGCGCCAGCCACATCAATCGCTCCACCATCTCCGGTGGAAGCTGCACCTGTTCCTGCGCCCGCGCTTGCGCCTCCTCCGGCGCCCGCACCCGCACCCGCACCCGACAGCTACAGCGGTGACTGTGGTCCGAACAGCTACGTAAACGCCGACGGCAACTGCATTCCTGAACCGGTTCAAGCCCCGACAGCTCCTGCTGGAGCGACCGCGCACTGCAACGATGGCACCTACTCGTACAGTCAGAACCGACGAGGTACCTGTTCCGGGCACGGTGGCGTCGCGGAATGGCTTTGAGGGTGAGTGCAGCGCGGCCCGGCCCGCAGATGCTCGAGTCGAAGGACGACCGACCACTCGCCGCTATATCGAGTGCCCCTCGCCCGATAGCCGAACCAGCTCTCTACAGTGCCACTGTGGCACTTACCGACATCACTCGCGAATCTGTCCTGCGAGCCGTGGCCGAGCACGACAAGCTCGGCCGGACCGAGTTCCTCGAGCGCTATCACTTCAGCCCTGCACGGAAGTACCACCTCGTGCTCGACGGCAAGTGGTACGACTCGAAGGCGATCGTCGGCGTTGCCCACGGATACGCGACTGGCATTCAATGGGCACCGTCCGATTTCAGCGGTGGTGCCGCGACGGTCGGAAAGACCCTGACGGCGCTGGGGTTCGTCGTTGACGTGGACTGACAATCGAACCAGTTCGTAAGGCTGGCTACAATTCTGAGCCATGGCAATCATTCGCTCCATCGAAGCCGGCACGCAGCGTGTCAACCGTCATGACAGTGAGGTGGACTGCTACTACCAGATCATCGACGACGGCGAGCGCCTGCTGCACCTGAGTACCTTCGGCTCGGACAACCGCCAGTCCAAGCCGAAGAGCAGCCAGTCGATTCAGCTGGACCGCGACATGGCCGTCCAGTTGATCGAGGTACTACTCAAGGTGTTCCCGGACATTCTTCCCGAGGCGAAGAAGGCCCTGCCCGGCCCGTCAGGAGCGGCGTCCAGCACGGGCGAGTCGCCGATCTTCCAGTCGCTCCTGCGCGAGTTGGGTGTGGTCGAGTAATTCGCCACGAACTCTGATCGCTGCGCGGAGCGAGCCCGGACCAGTTGTCCGAGCCGCTCCGCGCGCGGAACGGTCAGATTTTCAGTCGCGCAGACAGCTCAGCGGCCGACGCTCGCTCGAGCGCAACACAATGGAAGCCGTTCTCGGACAGCCACACATCGCGGTCCGAGTCTTCGTCGGTCACGACTGCGACCTTCGCATCCTGCCACAGGATTTCGACGAGCCATCCGTCACCGACCTCGACGCCGATGCCTGGCACCGGTGCCCCGACGGCCGCCAACTGCGACAACAACGGACGCGCCTCACTCGTGACCCACTCGAACGCGTCGTGCCATGGACCCGACAGCCCGCCGGCGACGGAGATCTCGCGGAAGATCGACAGCGCTCCCCCTCGCGTCAGCTTGTCGTGGTGGCGGGCGTTGCGGTAG
>JAAZAD010000142.1 GCA_012514505.1 Rhodococcus sp. (in: high G+C Gram-positive bacteria)
GACGTCTCGGAGAACACCGAGAACCCGGGACAGCAAGAGTTGGCGGATGGTGATTCAGGCGTGCGCGAGGCTGCCGACGAGGCGGGCTGCGATGCGAACCAGACGAGCAATCAGATCTGCGAGGGCGGCGACCCAGTCGATGTGGCGACCGGTGAGTTCCTGCTCCCCGAAACAGATCTGACGCTTCCAGGTGTACTTCCGCTGACTTTCGGACGGCGGCATCGCTCGAGCTACCGGTTCGGTCGCTGGTTCGGTCCGAGTTGGTCCGCCACGGTCGACATGCGGATCGTCGTGGAGGAGTCGGGGGTGACCCTGCTCGCCGAAGACGGCGTGATGCTCACCTACGCCCATCCGCAGGTCGGTACCCCCACGCTTCCGGCGTCGGGGCAGCTGTGGCCGTTGTCGCGCACCGACTCCGGCGGCTATCGGGTACACAACCCCGACCGGAACATCACCTGGCATTTCGCGCCGAAACCCGAACTCGACGGACTCGATGCGGCGCTGGGCAATCTCTCGATCAGCGCCATTACGGACCGGCACCGCAACCGCATCCGCTTCCATTACGACGCCGATGGTGCCCCCACCGAAATCTCGCATTCGGGCGGGTACCGGGTACTCCTCGACACGCGGGCCGGTCGCATCACCGCACTGTCCGTCGTGGACGGAGACACCGCCACCCCGGTGCGCCAGTTCGCCTACACGGGCGGGCATCTCACCGCCGTCACCAACGGTGTGGGCGGCACCACTCGCTACACCTACGACGACGCCGGGCGCATGCTCACCTGGGTCGACGACAACGGCAACCAGATGGTCAACACGTACGACGAGGCCGGTCGTGTCGTCGTACAGCGCGGTACGGCTGGGATCATGGACTGCCGGTTCAACTACGACTCGAACAGTGATACTGCCGGCAGAACCACTGTCGTGACCGATTCGATGGGTGCCCCCACAGCGCACGGTTTCGACAACGACCTGCGTCTGCGCGACCTTCTCGACCCGTCGGGTGGGCACACTCACACCGATTACAACTCGCGGCGTGAACCGCTCCGCGTGGTCACACCTGATGGTGCGGTCACCCGTTACCTGTACACCGACAATGGGGACGTCGCGCGCATCATTCGCCCGGATGGCAACGCCGTCAGTATCGACTATGCGGGACCGCACCGCCCGTCCACCATCCGCAGCGCGGACGGCAGCACCACCCGTCAGGAGTGGGACAAGGCCGGAAATCTCGTGGCCGTCACGGACGCTGCCGGTGCCCGCACCCAGTACAGCTACCACCCGAACGGGACGGTGGCGTCGGTGACCGGCCCGACGGGGGCCACCACGTTCATCGAATGCGACAACGCCGGTCTTCCCGCCACCATTACCGACCCGCTCGGCACGGTCACCCGAATCGTGCGTGACGGTTTCGGCCGACCGGAGTCGGTCATCGACCCGACGGGCGCCACCACCGGCTATCGCTGGTCTGCGGATGGCCAGCTACTCGCCCAGACTCACCCGGACGGGACGAGCGAAATCTGGGTCTACGACGGCGAAGGAAACCTCCTCGCCCACACCGATACCGGCGGCGGTGTCACCGGCTACGAGTACGGCGACTTCGACCTCCTCGCCGCGCGTACGGACCCGGACGGCTCCGTCACCTCGTACCTGTGGGACACCGAGCGTCGACTGATCGCCGTCACCAATCCCCTGGGCGCCACCTGGTCGTACCAGTACGACGGGGCGGGACGGCTGGTCGCGGAAACCGATTTCATCGGGGCTACAACGACATACACCCACGATGCATCGGGTCGGGTCGCATCCGTCACCCCGGCCACGGGGGTGGCCCGCCGCAACACCTACGACGTCCTCGGCCGGCTCACTGATATCCGTACCGATTCCGGCGAGCACCTGCGGTTCGACCACGACCTTGCGGGCCGTGTCACCACCGCTGTCACCGGACATGGTGACAACACGATTCACACGGTCGATTTCGACTACACCGCTACCGGTCAGCTGGCCGCCCAGGCCGTCGACGGTCATCCGGAGATGCGGTTCGAGCACGACCTCGCAGGTCGCCGTATTCGACGTCTGTCCCCCTCCGGCGGCGACACCGCCTGGCAGTGGGATCCGGCAGGACAGCTGTCGGGGCTCACCACGGACGGGCACAGGGTTTCGTTCGATCACGATCCGCGTGGCGCGCTGAGTGGGTGGCGGATCGGTGAGCTCGACGTCTCGCGGCAGCACACCGTTCGCGGACAACTGGCCGCCCAAACGGTGACCGCGCACCCGGCATCGTCGTTGAACTTCGATTTCGATGGCCCCAGCCAGCCGCCGCAGATCATGCGCGAGGATGCGTACGCGTATCGGCCGGACGGGTATCTCACCAACCACACCACCACGTCCGACGCGGCCGCAGTCGTCGACCGAGTGCTGAGCCGTGACTACACGCTCGACCCTGCCGGGCGCATCACCACGGTCGCGCACAATGGCAACCTCGCCGAGCAGTTCGGCTACGACCGCCTCGGCAACATCACCAACAGCACTGTGGTCGACACCGCCGACGCCTCGGATCGGCGTGAATATCTGGGAAACCTGCTGATCCGGGACGGCCGCACCCGCTATCACTACGACGAAGCCGGGCGCCTGGTCCGCAAAACCACCACCAGGCTCTCCCACGGCCCCGACGTCTGGCACTACCGGTACAACGCCTTCGACCAACTCGTCGAGGTCACCACCCCGGACGGCCAACGCTGGCATTACACCTACGACGCTCTCGGCCGCCGCACTACTAAAGCTCGAGTTTCCGAATCCGGGGAGTCCGAGGAACTTACCCGCTACACCTGGGACGGAACCACCCTCCTCGAACAAACCGACTCCGGCACCACCACCCGCTGGAACTACCAACCCGGCACCCACACCCCCATCACCCAGGCGTCGAGCCAAGGCGATGTGGACACCGAGTTCTATGCCATCATCACCGACCTCGTCGGCACCCCGGTACAACTGATCGAACCGGACTCCGCCGACTCCGCTGGCACTGCAACCGCCGACCTGTGGGGCCGAACAACCTGGCAGGGTGTCGACACGCCGCTACGTTTCCCCGGTCAGTACCACGACGACGAAACAGGTTTGCACTACAACCTGCACCGCTACTACAACCCCAGCACCGCCCGCTACAACACCCAAGACCCACTAGGCCTCGCGCCCTCCCCCAACCCCAACACGTACCCCCACAACCCCACCGGTTGGACCGATCCGCTCGGGCTCGTGCCAAAGCCTTGTGAAGTGGTCGACAGGCCAGCCCACGACCATTCCTTCGACTATCACCCTCGGATACGCGAGCGAGGACTTGAGGACCCAACAGGTCACAACTTTCCATACTCTTTCGACGACGTCATATTAGGAAACGACCCCATTGTGCAGCGCGATGGTTCATTACTGTACCGTGCGGACGGTTACCTGCACGGTAAATCTGGATACTACGAGATAGCCGTAAACGTAGATCGAAACTTGATCTTCCACCGAACTTGGAGGTCCGCAAGTTGAAATACCTTAGATTCTCCGCCGACTATATTTCTCCGTCGGTTATCGACCAGAAGGAAGGGTCAACCAACTCAATAGCGCTGGGCCTTTCAGACACCCTTGAGCAAAGAATAGCCGACTGGAATGACCGGTATCAAGAAATAATCCCCCTCGGAATACAGGAGCGCTCGCAAGAGTCGGTAGCATCGAGCATCTCCGCATTGGATTCCGAAGGAATAGAACTAGCCCGAGATATAGCGAGTGAGATTGAAGGCGGAGCGAAAGTGGAGTATTACAGCGAAGGCCTTATGAAGCGAATCAGCTAGTTCGCGAATAGCGGTCTCCATCGAAAGTATTCATCCTTGATCGAGAAGGCCTCCCGAAACGGAAAGCCAGTTTGCCCCTCTCCGAGGTAGCGGGAGTGGCAGATTTTCTTCGGGAGGTGTAGTCATGGAATGCGTCGGACAGGACTGGATCGAAAGAAACAGAGACAGAATCGAATCAGAGAATGCGCACGTCACACTCTCCTGCGAATCCGATCGTGATCCGGCCTCTGTGTGGTTAAGCATCGACGGCCAGGAAAGAATTGGCTCCCTTACCGTCTGGGATTCCGGGAGTGCTGAGCTTCAGGTTGGCGCTATCGCAGACGGCAGAATTGTCCTGAACGAAAGCCTAAACTGGCGTGGACTCGATGAACTCATCCGACATTGTGATCGACTAATGCATTCGATGCTCGCAATTTCGCCACCTCAATGAGGCTCTTCCCGATTCAGAGTGCGGCAGTGTCAACCCGTGGAAGCAACCCCAGAACCGGAGATGTTCCGGGGATAATGGCCCACTACCCCTTCAGGAGATAAAGTGACCTGGACCGACCATCTACTCAACAGTGAGAGAATCAAGGCGATATACGGATCGGAAGTCCCCTCACTGAATTCTGCATGTATTCACGA
>JAAZAD010000143.1 GCA_012514505.1 Rhodococcus sp. (in: high G+C Gram-positive bacteria)
CCGTACACCGACTCGGTGTTGACCATCAACCGCACCGCGTTGCGATGCGGAATCAACACACCCTTCGGCCGCCCCGTCGAACCCGACGTGTAGATCACATAGGCGAGGTTCGTCGAACCCAGCGTCGCTCGACGCTCCGCGTCGAGGATCGGCGCATCGTCCACACCGGACAGATCGACCCGGTCGAGTTCGATGACCGGAACACCGCCCGGGAACGAGACATCCTCACCGGAATGCGTCACGACCGCGACAGGCTGCGCATCCGACACCAGGAACTCGATGCGCTCGGCAGGCGAGTTCGGGTCGACCGGCAGATAACCACCACCGGCTTCGAGCACCGCAAGCAGCGCCACCACCAGATCGACGGACCGCGGCAGCGTCACCGCCACCAACGACTCCGGCCCCACCCCGACATCGATCAGATGCCGCGCCAGACGACGCACCCGCGAACCGAGTTCGCGATAGGACACCGACTCGTCACCGAACCGCACCGCCACCGCATCACCACGTGCAGCAACCTGCGCCTCGAACATGTCCACCAGCGTCACATCCGCCGGCGCCACATCATCGCCCAACGAATTCCACCGCGACACGACGAGTTCACGCTCGAAATCATCAAGAATCCCGATGTCACCGACTACAACCGCCGGATCCTCCACCACCGCCCGCAGAATCCGCAGCAACTGCTCCGCGAACGCGGCGACGCGCAGGTCGTCGAACAGATCGGTGGCGTAGGTGATCGCGAAATCCATTCCACCTGCGCCGTTGTCGGCAACTATCGATCCTGCACCGATCGAGTCGGCGAAGGTGAACTGCAAGTCGAACTTCGCTATGGGGGCTTCGTATTCGAACGCGCTCGCGGTGATCCCATCGAGTTCGAAATCCACTGCGCCCGTGTTCTGGAACGTCAGGGCCACCTGGAACAGCGGATGCCTCGCCTGCGACCGTTCGGGGTCGATGATCTCCACGAGCCGTTCGAACGGAACGTCGGCGTGCGCGAAAGCGTCGAGGTCGGTCTCGCGGACCTGGGCGAGCAGTTGCTCGAACGGCACGTCGTTCTCGAAGGTGGTGCGCAGCACCAGGGTGTTGACGAACATGCCGACCAGGTCGTCGAGCGCTGCCTCGCCGCGACCGGCGATCGGTGTGCCGATCGCGATGTCGTCGGTGTCCGACAGCCTCGACAACAGCACGCTCAGGGCCGCGTGGATCACCATGAACAACGAGGTGTTGTGCTCGCGCGCGAGCGTGTGGAGGCGTGCATGCAGCGTGGGGTCGATCCGGAAACTGCTGGTCCGGCCCTCACCGGTGGCAGTCTCGGGCCGCAACCGGTCCGAGGGAAGATCCAGCTGATCCGGAATTCCGGCGAGCTGCGAGGTCCAGTACTCGATCTGCTTCGAGAGGACCGATTCGGGGTCGTCCTCGGAGCCGAGCACGTCGCGTTGCCACAGGGAGTAGTCGGGGTACTGCACTGTGAGCGGCGACCAGGCAGGCGGCTCGCCGTACGTCCGCGATGCGTAGGCCACCATGATGTCGCGTGCGAGCGGACGCAGCGAGAATCCGTCGGATGCGATGTGGTGCACCACGAGGAACAGCACGTGGTCGCGTGGGCCGAGTTCGAACAACACCACCCGCATCGGGACCTCGACAGTGACGTCGAATCCCGTTGCGGTGAGTTGCTCCGCTCGCACGAGCAGCGACGCCTCGTC
>JAAZAD010000144.1 GCA_012514505.1 Rhodococcus sp. (in: high G+C Gram-positive bacteria)
GAGTCCGATCTGCTCGACATCCGCAACTTCGGTCAGAAGTCCATCGACGAGGTCAAGGTCAAGCTGCACTCGCTCGGCCTGTCCCTCAAGGACAGCCCGGCATCGTTCGACCCCAGCACCGTTGCCGGTTACGACCCGGCCACCGGTACGTGGATCGACACGGACGCCGGTTCTTTCGGCGATGCCGAGGGCACCGAGGACTACGCCGAGACCGAACAGCTGTAGCAGCTCACAGTCCTTACTAGGAGATACTGATCATGCCCAAGCCCAAGAAGGGTGCCCGCTTCGGCGGGTCGGCTTCGCACCAGAAGGCGATCTTCGCCAACCTGGCAACCGCGCTCTTCGAGCACGGTCGCATCACCACCACCGAGGCCAAGGCGAAGGCCCTGCGGCCCTACGCCGAGAAGCTCGTCACGCACGCGAAGGCCGGCACGCTGGCTCACCGTCGTGAGGTTCTGAAGGTCATCCGCAACAAGGATGTCGTGCACACCCTGTTCGCGGAGATCGGCCCGTTCTACGCGGACCGCGACGGCGGCTACACCCGCATCGTCAAGACCGTGCCCCGCAAGGGTGACAACGCTCCGATGGCCATCATCGAGCTTGTCAAGGAGAAGACGGTGACCTCCGAGGCAGATCGCGCACGTCGCGTGAAGGCTTCGAAGGATGCGCCTGCCGCTCCTGCCGCAGACGAGAACGTTGTGGAGGCCGTCGAGGCCGACGCCACGGATGCCGAGGTCGAGAACGCCGACGCAGTCGTCGACGCAATCGAGGACGAGAACGCTTCGGCCGCCGACGCGACCGACGCCGACGAGGCCAAGAAGGACTAGTCCACTTGGTTTCGGCACACGCTGAATCGAACGAGCCCGTCGTCCCCATTGGGGACGGCGGGCCCGTTTCGTATGAGACCCGCCGATTGCGGCTCGACATCGCTTATGACGGCACCGACTTCTCTGGGTGGGCACGTCAGAACAATCTTCGGACAGTGTGCGGTGAGATCGAAGAGAAGCTCGGCGCCGTGCTTCGAACTCCGCTGCAACTGACCGTCGCAGGCCGTACGGACGCCGGCGTGCATGCGGCAGGTCAGGTGGCGCATGTCGACGTGCCCGCTGATGCCGTGCCGGAGGACCCGTCCTTCCTGGTGCGCAGACTCGCGCGCTTCCTGCCCAAGGACGTGCGCGTCAAGCAGGTGTCGCTGGCTCCCGAACATTTCGACGCGCGATTCTCGGCGCTGCGCCGCCATTACGAGTATCGGCTGACCACTGCCCGGTACGGTGCCGACCCGTTGCGTGCACGTGATGTCGTGTCGTTCCCGAAGACTCTCGACCTGGACGTGATGCGGGAGGCGTCGTCGCGGTTGTTGGGGCTCAACGACTTCGCCGCATTCTGCAAGCGACGTGAGGGCGCTACCACCGTCCGCGACCTCCAACGGTTCGACTGGGTACAGGACGGGGACCTGTTCACCGCCTTTGTCAACGCGGATGCGTTCTGCTGGTCGATGGTGCGCAGTCTCGTGGGTGCGATCCTTACCGTGGGGGAGGGTAGACGCACGATCAGCTGGATCGACGATCTCCTGCAGGAATCCTCTCGATCGAGTTCGATCCTTGTTGCGCCGGCACACGGTCTTTCTCTCGTGCAGGTGGACTACCCGTCGGACGAAGACCTTGCCGCCCGCAACGTCACGACCCGCGACATCCGGCAACTGCCTGGTCCTGGCTGCTGTTGACCCACCGTTTCGTGGTTCGCGGCTGACCACAGGTGCGGCCGGAATACTGTGCTGCAGTGTGTGGTTGCGGAGGCAGACGAACACTGACATCAGGGGGCTGGCATGCAATTGATACTGATCTCCGGTAGTACCCGACAGGCATCCACGAATACTGCGGTACTCCGGTCGGTGCAACAGATGGCACCGACCGGTACCGTCCTTGAGCTGTACACAGAATTGGCGGCACTGCCCGCATTCGACCCCGACGCCGACCGTGACCCGCTTCCAGAGGCGGTGGATCGGCTCCGTAAAGCTGTCGCTTCCGCAGACGGTGTTCTGTTCTGCACGCCCGAGTATGCCGGGGCGCTTCCCGGTAGCGTCAAGAACCTGCTGGACTGGCTGGTCGGAGACGTCGTGCTCACCGATATGCCCGTGGCCTGGATCAATGTGTCGTCCGTTGCCGCGCCGACTGGTGGTGCGGGTGCGCATGGTGAACTCCGCACGGTGCTCGGGTACGTGCAGGCCGGGATCGTAGAAGAGGCATGCAGGCGAGTGCCCATGGCGCGCACGGACGTGAACGACGGTGTGGTCACCTCTCCGTCTCTGTTGGCGGAGTTCGAACAGGCTTTGCGGGCGCTGTCGGCTGCGGCGCGCCGATCAGCCGGCGAGTGACCGCGCGATCACCAAGCGCTGAATCTGGTTGGTGCCCTCGAAGATCTGCGTGATCTTGGCTTCGCGCATGTACCGCTCGACGGGGAAGTCTCTCGTGTAACCGTATCCGCCGAGGACCTGCACGGCGTCCGTCGTCACCTTCATGGCGGCATCGGTGGCGACCAGTTTGGCGACGCTCGCTTCGCGTGAGTAGGGGAGATTCGCGTCGCGGCGCCGGGCTGCGTTCAGGTAGGTGGCACGTGCCGAGTCGACCGCCGCCGCCATGTCGGCGAGTACGAATCCGAGGCCCTGATGGTCGATGATGCGCTTACCGAAAGCCGAGCGTTCCTTCGCATAGGCGACCGCGTCGTCCAACGCACGTTGCGCAAGTCCGACCGCCACAGCCGCGATACCGAGTCGCCCCGAATCCAAGGCGCTGAACGCGATGGACAGGCCGTCCCCCTCCTTGCCGATGATCCGGTCCGCCGAAACGAGCGCATCGTCGTAGTACGCCGACGTGGTCGGTACGGCGTGCAGGCCCATTTTCTCTTCGGGCTTCCCGAACGTGAGGCCTTCGGTGTTCTTGTCCACCAGAAAGCACGAGATGCCCTTGGACCTCTCGCCGGTCCGCGCGAAGAGGGTGTAGAAGTCCGCGTTGCCGCCATTGGTGATCCATGCCTTGGTTCCGCTGATGCGGTACCCGTCGTCTGTCCGGGTGGCGCGGCAGGCAAGCGCGGCAGCATCGGAACCGGCATGAGGTTCGGACAGGCTGTAGGCGCCGATGGTGTTTCCGCCGAGCATGTCCGGCAACCAGCGGCTCTTCTGCTCTTCGGTACCACGCGTGCTCAGTGGGAAGCAGGACAAGCTGTGCACGCTCACCGCCACCGCGACCGCAGCCCAGCGTGACGCGAGTTCTTCGATGACCTGTAGGTACACCTCGTAGGGCTGACCTCCGCCGCCGAATTCCTCCGGATACGGCAGGCTGAGCAGTCCGGCTGCACCCAACTGCGCGAACACGCCATCGGGCAGCGTCTCCGACCGTTCGCACTCGTTGACCACAGGTTCGAGGACCTTGTCTGCCACGTCGCGGGTCAGATCGATGAGATCGTAGGCCTCACGGGTGGGAAGGAGGCGGTCGACAGCCATGTGTGCACTCCGATGTCGTTGCAATGGTACTGAGACTGATACTGCAGTATCGTTCTCGGTATGGCAAGACTGGATCGGCGGGGTGGCCCCACCAAGCGGCAGAAGGTGCTGCTCGACAACCTCGTTGCACTGTTTCTTGCCGAAGGATTCGCGCACATGACGCTCGAGGACATGGCTGCTGCCGTTCGCTGCTCTAAGACGACGTTGTATGCGTTGGCCGAGAACAAGGACGAATTGGTGCGAGTCGTGGCGATCACCTTCTTCAGACGAGCGGCCGAGACCGTCGAGTCAGCTCTGGTGGGAATCGACGACGCTTCGGAACGAATCGCCTGCTACCTGACGGCGGTCGGGGACCAGCTGGCGCCGGCATCGGCGCAGTTCATGAATGATGTGGAATCCACACCGGCGGGACGGGAAATCTATGCGCAGAACACCCGCATCGCCGCCGAACGCGTGCGCGACCTGATCGACGACGGCGTTCGGACCGGCAAGTTTCGTTCGGTACACGCCGGATTCGTCGCGGACGTAGCCGCGAATACGATGAACAGAATTCAGCAGCGCGAGGTATCGAAGTCGACCGGATTGGACGACGCCCAGGCATACCGTGAACTGGCGGCCTTGATCACGGCAGGACTGGAACACCGGTAATCGACCGGGTGGAAGGAGCGCGGCGATGCGCGAAGAGCGGTTGCGGGTCGAAGTGATCATCGGGTCGGTACGCGAGGGCCGAATCGGACCTCGCGTCGCGGAGTGGATCGTCGACCACATTCGCGCTCGCCCCGAGTTCGACTGCGGCGTCATCGACCTCGTGGATGCAGCACTACCGATGGACTTTTCGTCTACCCCCGAAACGGAAGCCTTCCGGCGGCGCATCGACCGAGCCGATGCATTCGTCGTCGTCACTGCGGAGTACAACCACGGTTACCCGGCCGCCCTGAAGACCGCCTTCGACACGCTGAAATACGAATGGCGCGGCAAACCGGTCGGATTCGTCTCGTACGGAGGACCGGCAGGGGGCGTGCGGGCCGTCGAACAGTTGCGACAGGTGGTCGCCGAACTGCATATGGTGTCGGTACGTCAATCCATCGGCTTCCAGAGCGCACGGAAGCAACTCGCTGCCGCCGAGGTCGACGCGATGATCAACGACTCGGCGCAACGAATGCTCGACCAGTTGACGTGGTGGGCGAACGCAACCAGAACTTGCGCCGCAACGTCGCCCTACCCGGGGTGATACGCGATCAGTACGCAGGCTGGAAATGCTCGAGGGTGCGCGGCCGACCGATGTACGCGGTTTCGGAGGAGATGGTCACGAGTGTCAGCTCGATGCTCGTGCCGGCCGTCGACAACATGATCCGGTCGCCGATCGCGTTGGGCTGAACGATCGACAGATCCGGCTCGGCCGCGGGCCACTGGCTGGCATCACCGTATAGGTAGATCGCGGTCACGCCGGCACGAGACGGCAGCGCGCTCACACCGTCGAACACAACGGTGTTGAAGCGGTTCTCCGTCTGCGGGTGTTGGCCCGCGAGACGCAATCTGTCGTCGGTTGCGATGGAATCGATGAACGGCGCCCACGCATCCGGACGGTCGGTGTGGATAAGGACCCGTGCGCCTGTTGCAATCGCTCGGAACAGCAACTGCTGAGCCAGATACATCTCGCCCGCCACGTAGACCGTCGAGATGCCCAAACCTGCGATACGCGCGGTGATTCCGTGGCCCCCGTCGTCGGAACCGACGAGCTGGCCACAACCGGCGGGCGGTAGCGACAGCGCGTCCAGCGAGTGCAGTGGGATGTCCCGAAAGAGCGAACGACCGTCTGCGTCGGTGATGGCGATCGGAAGGTTCGCGAGGAGCCCGTCGCGGTGACGTCCGCTCATCGAGACGAGACCGGGAATCGTCAACGGGTCGATCGGCGTGGGCGTGGTGATCCGGAACCCGGCAGCCACCTGCACCTGATCCTCGATCGAACCGGGCCGGAGTCGGACCGTCACCGTGGTGCCCAGGCTGGACGGAACCCACAGCTTCGCCAGCAGTTCCTTCGTCAGAGCGCGGGGCTCGATCTCGTATCCGGTGTTGGATACGCCCGGCAAGGTGACGTCGTGCCACGTCTCCTCGAGGGCAGTAGGAACGACGCCCCGACTGACCTGTAGTGCTGCGGAGTCGACCTCGGGAGCGGTCAGGATTCTTGCGCGGCAACCGTTGTCGTCGAGCGTACGGACAATTCGGTTGGCCGCGATCGTGATGCATCGCGAGGCACCCTCGCGGCCGCCACCACGACGATCGACCGAGTCCTTGCCGGCCAATGCGTCGAAGCGCAGCACCACCCAGACCGTGCGGGTGGCGGTCGCGGGAAGGGGTCCGACGAGACGGTCGTACACCTCGGTCGCCGGACTGCCTGCCGCCGCTCGGTATCCGTGACTGACGATGTCGATACCGCTCAACGAAATGTCGTGCTGCGTGAGGCACGAGGCCAGAGCTGATGTCGGCAACAGGTGGGTGGACTGAAAACTACCCGGGGCAATCTGAGTCAGGTTTCCGTGCGGTGGGAGAACTTCCACCACGGCAACGACGTTGGTGCCGTCCCAGCGAAGACCGATGTTCTGATCCGTGGGAGCTTCGTAGTCGACCGCCCGGGTGATGCTGTACTCCGGTTTGGTCGAGTAGTGCCACGCTGTGCGAATCCAATCGACTGTCGACCAGCCGCGCACCCGAATCAACGCGACTGCCATGAATACCAATCCGATGGCGAGACAGATCCAGATCGACAATCCGCAGATACCCGCAACGAGCGCGAAAACGAGTCCGACCACCTGAGCAATCACCAGATCCCCGGCGGTGAACCACAGAGCTGACGCACGACTTCCACGAGACCGGTTCACGAATTCCCTCCCCAACTACCCGAACCCAGCGGTTCGGGTACCCCGTCCACTGCAATGACGTTTGAGGGAACTGTACTGTGTCACGTCGAGAGCCGTGCAGTACGGGGGAGGAACAATGGCTGTAACACCCACTACCAAGTGGCAGGTCAACGGATACCGCTTCTTGGTTCGGCGCATGGAACACGCGCTGGTACGTCGTGACGTGCGGATGCTTCACGACCCGATGCGATCGCAGTCCCGCGCTCTGGTCGTCGGTATCGTCCTTGCCTCACTCGGGCTCGGTGCTTGCGGCGCGCTGGCCCTGTTCAAGCCACAGGACAAGCTCGGTGATTCGGCGATCGTCATGGGCAGAGACACCGGCGCCCTGTACGTGAAATACGAGGACACGCTGCGCCCTGTGCTGAACCTTGCGTCCGCCCGCCTCATCGCCGGCGGCCCGGAAGAGCCTGCCGAGGTCAAGGAGTCGGAACTCGACACCGTGGCACGCGGGGCGCTCGTGGGCATCCCGGGCGCACCATCCTCGCTGAACCATGGCAGCCAGGCGCCGTGGACCGTGTGCGACACCATCGACAACGGCACTTCTTCCGTCACCAAGACCTCGGTTCTGGTCGGTGAAGCCCCGGACCGCGACGGTGTGAACGAATTGGCCACCTCGGAAGTGCTTTTGGTGTCGAACTCCAACAAGGACTACCTGGTGTACGACGGCAAGCGCGCCGAAGTCGACCTGACCGAGACATCGATCACGCGCGCGCTGGGAATCGAACAGGCGCGGCCGAGGCCGGTCAGCCAAGGCCTGATCAACTCGATTCCGGAGGTCCGCGAGATCGTGTCGCCCGCGATCCGCGATGCGGGTGAGCGTCCCGACTTCTCGGCGGACGGCATGGAAGTCGGATCGGTGTTCCAGGTGAGCATCGGTGGCGAGAAGGAACACTATGTGGTGCTGACGGACGGGATCCAGAAGATCAGTCAGGCAGTCGCGAAACTGATCTTCTTCGACGACGATCAGGGTGACACCGAGATGTCGACCGTGGGTGCGTCCACCATGGGTGGGTACCCGACCGCGTCGGAGGGTCTTTCGGTCGGCCACTACCCGGAGTCCGTCTCGGATGTAGTAGGGGCAGACCAGAACCCGGTCAGCTGCGTGAGTTGGCGACCGCTGACGGAATCGGCCGAAGCGTCGGAAGGCGTTCCGGGTGCGGAGTTGAACCTCGTCGCAGGTCGCACTCTGCCGATCGATGCGGACGCGAAGCCGGTGCGGTTGGCGCAGGCAGACGGTGGGGGAGACAACGCCGACGAGGTGCTCGTGCGGTCCGGTAGCGGCGGATTCGTACAGGCCACCGGTCTCGAGCCCAGCAGTACGCGCCAGGACGGCATCTTCTACATCGCCGACACCGGTGTGCGTTTCGGCATCAAGGACGCAGAGACCGCGAAGATGCTCGGCTTGGAGGGCGCGCCGTCACGTGCGCCGTGGCAGATGATGGAACTGCTTGGTCCCGGGCCCGCGCTGAGTCAGAAGGCGGCCCTGGTCGCCCACGACGGTGTGGCACCCGATTCCAAGGGCGCACTGCCCGCCTCCGGTAGCTGACGGCAGACGGGCACCCGGGCAGTTCGGCAACCAGGGGAGACCCGAAACAAACAGCAGCAGGGCGGTACCGAATGTCGGTACCGCCCCGCTGCTGTTCTCAGTTGTTCCGGCTGGTCGTACTCAGTCGGTGCGGTTGTCGGCCATCGCTTGTAGTCGCCGGCGGAGGGGGAACGATCCGAGCACGCCCAGAACAAGCAATGCCGCAAGGGTTCCCACCGATGCGAGCGCGACGGTGCGTGGGCGTGGATCGGGAGTTTCCGGGGGAGTGGGCGCCGCGATGCTCACGGACTTCGGGGCATCGGCCGCGACACCCTCACGTGGAATCTTCGCGGTCACAGCGGCGAGTGGATCGACGACACCGTGACCGACCACGGGATTCCACCCTTCCGCGGGGGAATGCGCCGTTGCCTCGATGCGCGCCATCACCTCCAGAGCGGAGAGTTCCGGGAAGCGTGCGCGCACCAACGCGGCCGTTGCGGACACGAAGGGGGCCGCGAAACTGGTGCCACTCACCGGATTGGGCTGCCCGGTCCTGCCGTCGGTTACGGCTTTGGTCAGATCGTCGGAACCTGGTTTGAGGGACACGAGGTCGGTGCCCGGCGCTGCTACGTCCACCCAGGGGCCGCGCAGACTTTCCTCGCTGGGGGTGCCGTCGGCGTTGACGCGGCCCACGGTCAGCACGTAGTCGTCATGCCACGCAGGGCTGGCGAGAGTGAATACCGAATCGGACGTGTCACCAGCGGGGTTCAGCGGATCCAGGTAGGGATTCTGGGTGTCACAGCCGCCCGATCCGACGTTCCCCGCAGCCGCGACGACGACCGCATCCTGCACCGTCACTGCGTAATTCACCGCTGCGCCGAGGTATTTGTCGTAGTCACCCATGCCGGCACCAGCAGTGCGACAGGCGACCTCGGAGATGTTGATGACCGAGGCGCCTTGGTCGGCTGCATCCCGGATCGCTTGCGCGAGAGTGACCACGTTGCCCGCGCCCTCGGAATTGGCTGCCTTCTCGGGGTCGACGGGGGTACGGCCCGCGGGACCGTACTTGGTACTCGACTGGCGGATGCTGAGAATCTCGGCGCCTGGCGCGCCTCCTGCGAAGCCGGAACCCGGCGCGGGTTGCGCAGCGATCAGACCGGCTACCAGTGTTCCGTGGATGTCGCAGTCCTCGGTCCCGTCGGAGCCGCCGACCAGATCGCCGCCACCGATGAGGTTCGGAAGCCGTGGATGGTGGGCGACTCCGGTGTCGATCACCGCGACCTTCTGGCCTTCACCGCGGGTGAACCGCCATGCCGAGCGAAAGTCGAGAAACTGCTGCGAAACAGGCACTTCGGGCCCGTCGGAGGCAGTTGCGGCTCCATTGCAGGGGATGTTGTTCTTCCGCTCGATTGCGGTCGTATCCGCAGGCGGGACCATCGAGGGATTGTTGGGTGGTGGTTCCGCGGCCATCGCTGCAGGCTGGCCGATCGCCGACGTGAGGGCGACCACAGCCGAGACGAGGGTTACGCGGGCGGCAGTGCCCTTCACAGTCCGCGCATCATCGAGTACAGGTTGGTGACCCAGCACACCAACGGGACGATCGACGCGATGAAAGCGAGGTCGATCAGTTCCGCGACCCGTCGCATCACAGGAGAGAACGTCTGCTTCGGCGCGAGGACTCCGAGGGCCAGCGCTGCTGCGACGAACAGCATCGCCACTGCGAACACGGCGACAGACCAGTCGGAGGCGGTGACAGCCGCCCCGGCCAACAGCAGAACGAGAATCGCCGCACCGGAAGCGATGAGCGGAACAGCCTGATGAATGCTGCTGTACGTCCGCCCGCGGAACATGAGGACGGCCGCAGCCGATATCGCGAGGGCGGTTCCGGGCCAATAGATTCCCTCGGCCGTGGATTGCGCGGCGAGGAGGGCGGAAGTCAAGGTGCCGAGGGCCATCGCAGTGACGAGCCCGGTCAGGTACTGCCGCGCCCGAGTGGAGCGGTCCAGCAGCTCGTTGTACGACAGTCGTGCGACCTGATCGTCGGGATCGTCCTCGGAAGGATCAACCGAAGTGCCTGGGGCGGGCACCGGTGGCAGCGGAAGCTTGGCCATCAACATCGAGATTCGCGCGGAGAAGGCGAGGCCGATGAGGGCAACCGCGAGCGTTCCGGCCGCGATCTCGTGTGTACTCGCGTCGCTGAGGGTGCCCACGAGGGCGGCAGGCGTTGCGAGCAGCGAGAGGGAAGCGGCGGCCGTGAAAAGGGACAGTCCCACGCCGCTCACTCGCAGGCCGAGGATTGCGGTGACACCGGTCAAAGCCGATCCCAGGAGAAGGTGGGGGGCGCCGAACTCGCCGGGAACGAACAGTGCGCCACCGGTGAAAGCAACGGGGAGAGAAGCGCATCCGAGTACGACCGCGCTGCGCACGTCGCCGTAGATGCGGCTCGTCAATGCGCCGGCCGTGAGAAAGAGCAACGCCATCAGGAGTGCGAAACCGGCGCCGACGAGGTTCTCCCCGTCACGCGCCGACCACAGCAGTGCGAACGAGCCGACCAACGTCACGAGCAAGCCGATGGCCGAACCCATGGCGCGAGCCGAATCGGCCGTCCATTCACGATCCTGCTCCGACCCTGCCGTCGCGACGTTGTACATGATGTCGTCGAACAGGGGAGCCGGAGCACTGGCGCGCGCACTCTCGAGTACGAGAAGGTCGCCGTCGCGGATGCCGTGCTCGTTGAGCGTCAGCGTGGAGGCGAGCGGGGCCTGGCCGATCTTGGCGAGGACCCATTCGTTCGGCTCGTACTCCTCGACGACGTCGTCGAAGTCGTTGCTGCCCTGGTGGCTACGAATCGTGTCGACGATGCCTGGGACGAGGAGAGCGAGCGGGATGGTGGCCGGCACCGCCATGTCGACCTGTGAATGCGTCGAAAGGACCGTCAGCCTGCACAGGTCGGTGGCTGCACTGGTCCCGGACGTCTTCGAGTGACGCGACTCGCCGCTGGTGATGGTCAATGCACTTCCCCCAACTCTGCGACGCACTGCCCCACCTGCGCCGATACGTTACGAATGAGCGTCCGTCGGATGCTGTGTGTTTCGGACCAGGGGCACTCTATTACAAGCGGGTGTCACCCTCCACCGCCCGGGGTTCGATCCGCATTCCCGAAACCCTCGCTGTACCGAACCGCGCGTCATGGTCTAGCCTTTGTGTCTGCGAGACCCGCCCTGGGGGGCCGCCGGGAATTCCGGATACGGGTCGTGAAACGTCTCGGAGGGGGTCGGCCAACGTGAGCACCAGCCGGTTCGTGCGTAAAGCACGACGAGAGGTACCGCGTATCCCCGGTGGTGAAGTGAGCCTGCAGGCTCCCCCCGAAATCCCTCGTGTGGTGCCGGGAAACCTGATCACCAAGCTGCTTCCGCTCGTCATGGTCGTCGCGATGGTCGGCATGATGGCCTTGATGTTCACGTCCGGCATGGGCCGCAGCCCGATGTCGATGCTGTTCCCGATCATGATGATGGTGTCGATGCTCGGCATGCTTGCCGGTGGTGGCAAGGGTGGGCCGAAAGCATCCGAGGCCAACGAGGATCGCAAGGACTACCTTCGCTACCTCGATCAGCTTCGTAAGGACGTCGACGAAACCGGCGAGCAGCAGCGCAAATCCCTCGAATGGAGTCACCCCGAGCCGCGTCTTCTGTGGACGCTCGCCGGCACCTCCAGGATGTGGGAGCGCCGCGCCAACGACCCCGACTTCTGCCACGTCCGTGTCGGCCGAGGTAGTCAGCGTCTCGCCACCAGACTGATCGCACCCGAGACCGGCCCGGTCGACGATCTCGAACCCGTAGCAGCGGTGTCACTGCGACGTTTCGTGCGCGCACATTCCGTGGTCCAGGACCTTCCGACCGCCGTCTCGATCCGCGGATTCGCGTCGATCTCCATCGACGGTCAACGCTCCATGGCCCGCGCACTCGTCCAGTCGATGCTGATGCAGCTCTGCACCTTTCACGGTCCTGATCACCTGCTGGTCGCCGTGGTGTGTGGACCGGACACCGAACCGGAATGGGAATGGGCCAAGTGGCTCCCGCACGCCCAGCATCCGGAGGTCGCGGACGGGATCGGCACGTCACGCATGGTGTACGGGTCGATCCTCGAACTCGAGTCGGCTCTGGGGCCGATGCTGACGATGCGCAGCCGGTTCTCGCGAAACGCTCCTGCGACGCCGGGCGTCCCGCAGATGGTCATCGTCGTCGACGGCGGCATCCTCGACGGCGAATCCGGGATGATCACCGACGGCGGCATCGACGCGGTCACCGTTCTCGACATCAGTGGGTACTGCCCGAGGCTGACGGCAACGCGTGGCCTTCAGTTGGTCGCGGACAACGGTTCACTCGGTGCCCGTAGTGGCACCGGTGTCGAAATGTTCGCCACGGCCGACCTGATGAACGCCGCTGACGCGCAGACTCTGGCGCGACGGCTGGCACCGTTCCGGACGCCCAGTCAGACCACCGCCGATGCCGTGGACGACGACGATCAGCAGGTTCAGTCCTGGGGTCAGATGATCGGCGTCGGCGCTGTCGGCCGACTGAACCCCGAACACGTGTGGCTGCCGCGAAGCGCTCGCGATCGTCTACGTATTCCCATCGGTCTGGGTGTCGACGGCACCGTCGTCGACATCGACTTGAAGGAGTCCGCCGAGAACGGCATGGGCCCGCACGGCCTGTGTATCGGTGCAACTGGTTCCGGTAAGTCGGAGTTCCTGCGCACACTCGTGCTCGGACTCATCGCGACGCACTCACCGGACGCACTGAATCTCATCCTCGTCGACTTCAAGGGTGGTGCGACATTCCTCGGTCTCGATGGCGCGCCGCACGTTGCCGCGGTGATCACCAACCTCGCCGAAGAGCTCGACATGGTCGAGCGTATGAGGGATGCGATCGCCGGCGAGATGAACCGTCGTCAGGAACTCCTGCGTTCTGCCGGCAACTTCGCCAACGTCACCGAGTACGAGAAGGCCAGGGTCGCCGGAGCAGCGCTCGATCCGTTGCCTGCCCTGTTCATCGTGGTCGACGAGTTCTCCGAACTGTTGAGCCAGCACCCGGACTTCGCCGACCTGTTCGTCGCGATCGGACGTCTGGGCCGTTCGTTGCACATCCACCTGCTGCTCGCGAGCCAGCGCCTGGAAGAGGGCAAGCTGCGTGGTCTCGACAGTCACCTGTCGTACCGCATCGGTCTGAAGACCTTCTCCGCAAACGAATCCCGAAGCGTTCTCGGTGTGCCGGATGCCTACCACCTTCCGGCGAGCCCCGGTGCGGGATACCTCAAGTGCGACTCCGCCGAGATCGTGCGCTTCCAGGCGTCGTACGTGTCCGGCATCTACGAAGGCGACCGCGCGGACCGAATCCAAGAACGCGACTCGGCCACCGTGGAACTGCGACCCAAGATCTTCACCGCGTCGCCGGTTGCCGCCGATGTCGTGGAACAGCCCGAATACACGCCGCTGGCGGAGATCAATTCGGGTCCACCCGAAACCAGAACGACGATCGATGTCGTGGTCGAGCGGATCCAGGGTCACGGCAATCCCGCACACGAAGTGTGGCTACCGCCGTTGGATGCCCCGGCCACTTTGGACGAGTTGCTCCCGCGCTCGATTCTCACGGAACCGGTCAACCCGCTCAGCACGCTTCGCGCACCGATCGGCATCATCGACCGTCCCTACGACCAGCGTCGCGATCCACTGGTCGTGGACCTTTCCGGCGCCACGGGCAACATGGCAATCGTCGGTGGCCCGCAGTCCGGTAAATCGACGGCCTTGCGAACTCTCATCATGTCCATGTCGATGACCCACACGGCCGAGCAGGTGCAGTTCTACTGCCTCGACTTCGGTGGCGGCACATTGGCAGGACTGAGCGGGCTTCCGCACGTCGGCTCGGTGGCCAACCGACTCGACGTCGACCGAGTGCGTCGAACGCTGGCCGAGATGACCACGATCGTGCGTGATCGCGAGTTGATGTTCCGTGACCTGGGTATCGAATCGATGGTCGAGTTCCGGCGACGCCAGGCAGACCAGGCCTACGAGGGTGCGCCCCGGGACGATTCGTTCGGTGACGTCTTCCTCGTGATCGACGGTTATGCCAGCATCCGGCAGGACTTCGAGAGCCTCGATCAGTCGATCAACAACCTTGCTGCGCAGGGACTTTCCTATGGCGTCCACCTCATTGTGAGCGCGGGACGATGGGGCGAGATCAGGCCCGCACTCAAGGACCAGTTGGGTACGCGAATCGAGTTGCGTCTCGGCGATCCGTCCGACTCGGACCTCGGCCGTAAGGTGGCCGCGCTGGTACCGACAGGCCGACCCGGCCGCGGTATGACGCGCGACAGCCTGCACTTGCTGATCGGTCTTCCGCGCGTGGACGGCAGCTCGAATCTGGAGGACCTGTCATCGGGAGTCGGCAATGCTGTCGCAGCGATCGCTGCTTCGACGCCGGGGAACCCCGCACCCGCAGTCCGTATGCTGCCCGAACGTATCGACAGGGACGAACTGCTCGCCCACGCAGATTGGCCTGCGTCGGTCGACCGGACCCAAACGAACCTGCGTATTCCTATCGGTCTGGACGAGGCCGAGCTCGCGCCGACGTACCTCAACTTTGCGGAACAGCCTCACTTCATGGTGTTCGGTGACAGCGAGTGCGGTAAGACGACCCTGTTGCAGAACATCTGCGAGGGGATCATGCAGTCGAACACCGGTAAACAGGTCAAGATCGTGCTGTGTGACTACCGCCGAACACTTCTCGGCGTCGTCCCCAAGGAGTACCTCGCCGGATACGCGCCGTCCGCTTCTGTCATGAGTGACCTCATGAAGGACCTCGCAGGCCGGATGCAGGCACGTACGGCGGGACCTGATATCACGCAGCAACAACTCCGAGATCGGTCCTGGTGGGAGGGCCCAGAGGTGTTCGTCATCATCGACGATTACGACCTCGTGGTCACCTCGAGTGGCAACCCCGTTGCGCCGCTCCTCGAATACCTCCCGCACGCCAGGGATCTCGGTCTGCACGTGATCATCTCGCGTCGGTCGGGTGGTGCAGGCCGTGCGATGTACGAGCCCGTCATTTCGCGGCTGCGAGACTTGGTTTCGCCCGGTCTCGTGATGAGCGGCAACAGGGAAGAAGGCAATCTTCTGGGTACCGTGCGTCCCAGTGCCATGCCTCCCGGCCGTGGCACGCTGGTCAGCCGATCCGGTTCCGGCCTGGTTCAGGTCGCTTGGATGCCGCCGCAGATATGACCACGCTGGCGATTCATCTGACTGAAGACGGTGTTTACGCCAGTTCAGAGGGCGAGCACTGGTTCGGCGGGACGGACTCGCAACCACTGGTCTCTGCGGAAGACGAATTCTCCGCATCCGGTATCGGCATTGTCCCGACGACCGACGCGGTGCGTGCGCTCATCGAGACCGCGGTGACCGGAGTTGGCTCGGCGCCACCCGTGCGTTCAATCGCCATGACGCACCCCACGCATTGGGGTAGCGCACGTATTCGCGTGTACAGAGCCGCGGCACTTCACTTCTCGTCTGACGTGACGATGGTTCCACTGGCATCGATCGCCGCACGGACGGCCATGCAGCACACCGGCATTCACAGTGCGGTGCCGAGTTACGTCGTTCTGGAGTCTTCCGAGGCTGGGGTCGTCGTGACATGCGTCGACAGTTCTCAGGGTGAATACCGAGTGGTGGGTTGCGATACCGATCACGGACACAGTGCACTCGCTGAGGTAGTGCGCCACGTGTCGGCTGGTCGGATCGTCGATGGCGCTTTCGTGTGCGGCATCGGCACAGTGCCCGACCTCGACGCTTTCGGTGCAGAACTATCGGCGAAATTCGGTCGTCGAGTGCCTGTGCAGATCGTATCGGCAGAAGATGTGGCGAAGGCGCTCGATGACCATGCGCACCGCGCTTTCGGGCCTGTGCTTGCTCCTGAACCGAGTCGAAAGCAGTGGTTGTCTGCACCACAACAGGATTCCGGTCCGGAACGTCGTTCTCGCCCGATCTTTGTGGCGGCTGCTGCCATGGCGGTTGTCGTATCCGTGTGTGCCATCGCTTTGTTCATGAACGTCGGGCAGTCGACGGAGTCGGTGCGTGCTGCCACCGAGACGGCGATGCCCGCGGCGTCTGCGCCGTCCGAGGCTGCTGCCCCAGTACCGTCGTCTGTGAAATCTGTACCGTCGTCTGCGGAATCGCGTCCGACGGTTGAGGTGCCGGATGAAGTTCCGGCGCAGGGCGCCGTGACGGAGATCGGACGGATTCGAGTTCAGGTGCCGGAAGACTGGCAGCGGAGCCGTGCATCGGACGACGAGTCGGAGTCGCCCGACCGGTTCGAGTTGGTACCGGTAGCCGGTTCGGGTAGCCGGATCGTGTTCGTTCAGAACGAACTTCGTAGCGGCATCGGGTACGACGAGGTTGCAACCACATTGGGGGAACAGATCTCGCGGAGCGACCGGGGACGGTTCTCGGAATTGGATCGCGAGGTGGCCTTCGGCGGGCGGCCGGGAATTTCGTACTCGGAGTTTCCCGCGGACAGATCACAGGTGAACTGGCATGTGCTCATCGACCAAGGCGTACAGGTGAGCGTCGGATGCCAGTTCGAACGCGCGCAGTGGGCCACGATAGTCCAGCCCTGTGAGCAGGTTGTTCGGTCCCTGGCGGTCAGCGATTAGAAAAAACTTCCACCGAGGTGGAACCGGTTGGGCGCCCCATGCGTCCAACCGTATGTAGGGGTGAATCGGTGTGGTCCAGGTTGGGCCGCCGCACCAGAACGTCTAGGGAGGAATCACCGTGGGACTTTCAGCTGACAGGGCGCAAATCGACGCTTCTGCGAATCATGTCGAGAGTGTTCGTGACAACGTCGATGGACAGATCGCGCAGATCCGCAGCCTGGTTGAGGGCTCGCGTGCGTCTTGGAAAGGTGAGGCGCAGACCGCCTTCGCCAACCTGATGGAGCGCTACGACGCGTCGGCGCGCAAGCAGAGTACTGCTCTCACCACGATCATCGAGAACATTCGTGAGGGCAACAAGGGCTACGACACCACCGAGCAGGCCAGCCTCCAGGCGATCAACAACGCCGGACAGTCCGCCACGCTGGATATGTAACTGCGCGTCGCAGTCGAGCATGTCACCTGAGTCGATCAGCAATTAGCAGGGAGTGAAGATGTCGGAAATCAGTTACGAGTTTGCCGCCATGGATCAAATGGCCGGGGATATCCGTAACCGTGTCGTTGCGCTTAACGAGACGCACGAGGAACTCAAGGGTTATGTCAACGGATTGTCTGGCGCTTGGAAAGGTGAGGCGCAGGAGGGCTACGCTGCCGTGCAGCAGCAGTGGGACTCCGCCCATTCCGACCTGATCATGGTGCTCGAGACGATCGCGAAGGTCGTTGAGGACGGCACCGCCGACATGCGGGATAAAGAGAAGATGAACGCCGCAATGTGGGGATGATCTTCCTCCAGTTGCATTCGTAGGTGCCCCGGTAGCGTTGTTGCTACCGGGGCATTTGCGTGCCTGTGGGTGTGAGGGGTCTGGTTCGGCGTCGGTTTTGACTGCTGTCCTGCCGGCCCGGTATCGTTCCTCGTTGGCGTGCCGTACGCCGCTGTGTCTTCGTGTCGCAGTGGCAGGCGGTTCTCGGGTCTCAACTGGCCGCCGGGAATCGTTCGAACGATGCGTCAGGCCAGCAGCGATTGAACAAGACGAGGAAGTTCTGTGTCTACGTACACCCCGAAGGCCGGAGATGTGACCCGCACGTGGCACGTCATCGACGCCACCGACGTGGTGCTCGGCCGCCTTGCCGTCCAGGCAGCCAACTTGCTGCGCGGCAAGCACAAGCCCACCTTTGCCCCCCATGTTGACGGCGGCGACTTCGTCGTCATCATCAACGCCGACAAGGTCGCCATCAGCGGAAACAAGCGCGATGGCAAGTTCCTGTACCACCACTCCGGACACCCGGGTGGTCTGAAGTCCCGCTCGGTCGGCGAGGTTCTCGAGAAGAACCCCGACCGTCTCGTGGAGAAGGCCGTCGTCGGCATGCTCCCCAAGAACAAGCTGGGACGCGCCATCAGCAGCAAGCTGAAGGTGTACGCCGGACCGAACCACCCCCACGCCGCGCAGTCGCCGGTGCCATTCGAGATCAAGCAGGTGGCCCAGTGACGGCGCCGGAGGAGCAGAACGTGTCCAACCCCGAAGAGATCAACGAGACCGTCGAGGTTGCCGCGGACGAGTACGTGGCCGTCGAGGAGCCCGGTGTCGCCCTGGACATCGAGTCCGCCGCTACACAGGCCCCGATCGTCATCGATCGCCCGATCCAGACCGTTGGTCGTCGTAAGGAAGCGGTTGTCCGCGTCCGCCTGACCCCCGGTTCCGGCGAGTTCAAGCTCAACGGTCGCACCATCGAGGACTACTTCCCGAACAAGGTGCACCAGCAGCTCATCAAGGCCCCGCTGGTTACCGTCGAGCGCGCCGAGTCCTTCGACATCGTTGCGTTGCTGCACGGTGGCGGACCGTCCGGACAGGCCGGCGCACTGCGTCTCGCCATTGCCCGTGCGCTCATCGAGGTCACGCCCGAGGATCGCCCCGCACTCAAGAGTGCCGGCTTCCTGACGCGTGACGCCCGCGCGGTCGAGCGCAAGAAGTACGGCCTCAAGAAGGCCCGTAAGGCATCGCAGTACTCCAAGCGCTGATGTGCCGCCGGGGTCACCTCTCGACGAGGTAGATCTCGGCACCTGTTCTTCCTCGAGGGCAGGCGTCCAGAAGTTTCCGGACGCCTGCCCTCGAGGCATATGTGAGGTCATTACACGAGGTACGAAGGGTTGATTGATGGGTCGGATGTTCGGGACGGACGGCGTTCGCGGTTTGGCGAATGCGGATCTGACGGCGGAACTGGCGTTGAAGGTTGCCTCTGCGGCTGCCTTCGTCCTGACATCGCGCAGTGATGCGCGTCCGACTGCGGTAGTGGGGCGCGATCCGCGGGCCAGCGGAGAAATGCTCGAGGCCGCCGTCGTTGCCGGGCTGACCTCCGCCGGGGTGGACGTTCTGAACGTGGGCGTGCTACCGACTCCGGCAGTCGCCTACCTGACCGCGAGTCTCGACGCCGATCTCGGTGTGATGATCTCGGCGTCCCACAATCCGATGCCCGACAACGGCATCAAGATCTTCGCGGCCGGCGGACACAAACTGTCGGACGACGCCGAAGACCGAATCGAAGCTGCCATCGCCTCCGGCGAGCGGGCGACACCGACCGGAGCAGCGATCGGCCGCGTTCACGTCGTGACGGATGCGGCGGAGAAGTACCTCACGCACCTCGCGTCTGCGTCGACGCGCTCCGCGCAGGGGCTGACCGTCGTGGTCGACTGCGCCAACGGTGCAGCATCGGCGGTCGCGCCCGCAGCGTACGCGGCCGCCGGAGCGCGGGTCGTCACCATCAACGCCGAGCCGGACGGCCTCAACATCAACGACAACTGCGGGTCCACCCACTTGGAGGGTTTGCAGAAGGCGGTCATCGAGAACAACGCCGATCTGGGCCTCGGCCACGACGGTGACGCGGACCGGTGCCTGGCAGTGGACGCCACGGGAGCCGTCGTCGACGGTGACGCGATCATGGCGGTCCTCGCCGTAGGCATGCGAGACGCGGGCGAGCTGACAGACAACACTCTGGTTGCCACCGTGATGAGCAACCTCGGGTTGCACATCGCGATGAAGGAATCGGGGATCACCCTGGCCACCACCGGCGTCGGTGACCGGTACGTCCTCGAAGCGCTGCGAAACGGTGGCTTCGCGCTGGGCGGCGAGCAATCCGGCCACATCGTGCTGCCCGAATTCGGGACGACGGGTGACGGTGTCCTCACCGGGCTGCGGTTGCTGGACCGGATGGCCGAGACGAAGAAGTCGATCGCCGACCTGGCTGCGGTGATGACGACGCTGCCGCAGGTGCTGATCAACGTGAAGGTGGCCGACAAGGCAACCGTGGCGGGCTCGGACGCCGTGCGCGCTGCGGTCCGCGAGGCAGAGGCCGGCCTCGGTGATTCCGGGCGCGTGCTGCTCCGTCCCTCGGGCACCGAACAACTGGTGCGCGTGATGGTCGAAGCGACCGATCTCGCAGTTGCGCAGCGCACCGCAGACGAATTGGCGAGCACCGTCTCCGCAGTGTGAGTGTGGGCGGCGAAGTGGAACCGAATCACCAGCTGGTGCGTCCAATTCGGTAACCGGGTCGGTCGGACCGTGTCGAAGGGGTGGGGTACAGAGTGGAACTCGACGTTGAAGCGGTGAACAGGGCGGGTAGCGGTTTCGCGGATACCGCCGATCACCTGGTCCGGGCGGCGGCCAGCGCACGGTCGATGACTTTTGGTGGCTCCCGCGCCGGCCGTGACTATTCGGCCGAAGGCGACGCGTTGCGCGACAACGTGCAGCGTATGGCTGCTGCCCTCGAGGCGTGGTCCGCGGGTTCGCGGAGCTTCGGGGAATCCGTGCACGATGCCACTGCGCGCACGGTGACCACCGACGCGATGAACGCCACGACGCTCGACGGGATCGCACCGTGACCGTTCCTGTGGGCGGCCACGAGGTAAGCCTTGAAGACCTTGCACCGGTGCCGGGTTCGTTGATGTCGCCGGACGACGCACTCGACCAGGGTGCGAGCGGGTTGGTGTTCTTCGAACAGTTCCTTCCCGCTGCGCGGCGCATCGGCATCGAGGACCGTGAGTACTCGGACTATCGCGCTGCGTTCGACGCGGAGCGTGGACTCGACGTACACGCCCTCGAGGTCGACGCGGACGCTGCACGGGTAATCGCGTCGACGGCGCAGGCTGCGACCGAGGAACATCGAGCGGGCGTCAACACGCTGTCGTCCGCGTGGTGGGGCGACGCCGGTCACGATGCGGTTGTCTTCGCCGGAACCGTCCGCGACCGGGGCGACGACACCGCTGCTCAGGTTGTCGCCGTGGCAGAGGCCCTGGGGGCACTGCCCGATACACTCCGGCAGGCCGTTCAGACCAAGTCGTTCGTGGTCGCATCGCTGCACCAGACGACGGTGGCCGGCTACACCGCGCACCAGATCGACACGCTGGTCGACATCGCCGAGCGTGCGGCGGACGGTGGCGGCTATCTGGTGGAACGGCTCGTGGCGGACGCCGCAAGTTGGTTCCCGAAGATCGCTTCGGTGATTGCCGCACACGAATCGTCTGGGAACGCGAGCAGCGTGGAGCCGGGTGGTCGTGTGACGGATTCTCCTGAGCTTCGTGCCACCGTCGCACGAATCGCACGAGACTGGCTCCGTGATTGGTTCGCGCCCTGCTACCGCACGACTCGGACCCTGTTCGACGACGCGTGCACGCACTGTGCCGAGACGGTGCGAGCTGCCTACTGTGCTGTGTCCGAAGAGGCGCAGAAGGTCACCACCGGCGCCTACCCCTCTCCGAGCGGATGGGCGCCTGCTCCGGTACCGCAGCAGGCATTCACAGCGTCGCCGACCCCTGCTCCGAATTACACAGCTCCGGCGCCGAACTACACACCTGCACCGGCGCCTGCTGTGCAGAGTTCACCGCCACCACACCCCAGCCCGCACGGACAACCCAGATACGCCGCCGGACCCGACTACGGTCCACCGTCCGGATACAGCGCGGGACCGGGGCAGGTTCCGGGTCCTGGCTACGGCGGGCGGCCGGGATTCCTGGATGGCGAAGTCCGAGACCCCCACCAGCTCGGTGACCTCGGTGACCTCGGTGACCGAGGGGGAGTCGCAGGAAGTCTGAGTACCCTTCTAGGAGAGGTTCGCTCGCTGGTCGAGCCCATGATCGAGGACGCCGTTTCGGCGTTGACGATCGACGACAGCACGGATGATCCCGAACCTGTCGGCGAAGAACCGGCCAGTGATGTCGACGGCCAGCCGCCCGAGCCGGGTGGGTCTCCAGACGCCGAGAAGAGTCTGGAACTGAAGTCCGACGGCAAGACGTGGACCCTCGCCGTGGACGAGGACGGGAAGGGTATCTCGCTGCGGATCGAAGACGGCCTCGGTGAGTCGACCAGATACGCGATCGAATTGGGTTCTGACGGGATCCCACGGATCGTGGTCGAAGACGGCATTCTCGCCGAGGAGACTGCAGCCGACGACGAAACACCCGAAGACCCCGCGTGCGAGGCCGATGCGTCGACGCAGAATGCCGTCGAAACAGGCGGGGATGCCGGGACACGCGGGGGCGTCGAGGCACCGGCAGACGCAGCTCAGGCTCCGACCGGGCCGACCGATCCGCCTTCACCGGAACCGGTTGATTCGCCTGCGGCCGACGTACCGGAGGGTGAGGTTCACGACGCGCAGTCGGGTGAGCCCGAACTTGCGTCGGTGTCACCGGAGGGTACGTCCACAGACACTGAGTCGCTCGGTGGCGTATCACCCGAGAACGTGTCTTCTGTCGGTGATCAGCCTCCGAGCGATCCGGTGGATATGACGGTGAGCGATACAGGCGCCGAGTTGGCTGAAGCCGGTCCTCTGGCGAGTGTGGATCGATGACGTCCGGCGTGGAGAAGCTGCGCGAACTGCGGGCGTGCATGGACGTCGATCTCGAAAGGTTCCGTCAGCGCATCGCTCACGCGCGGGAGACCTCGGAAGCGGCGGCCAACGCGGCGGCTGAACCGGTCGCCTTCACTCGCCTGGGCGAGACAGAGATTTCGCCAGAGAACTGTCGGCCGAACACCTGGCTCGTGTGAACAGGGTCAGGCTTTCGGCAGCAGGCTGGTGAGTTCGGCGCCCTCTTCGACTTCACGCTCGTTCGGGTCGACGAGTGTGGTGTTGGGGATTTCGGCGTCTGCCTCGCTGAACGCGCTGTACGTCTTGTCCTCGGTGAGGGTGCTCAGCAGGAACCCGGTGAGGAGCGCACGCGTGGTTGCCTGTGTCTTCTTCTCGCCATTGGGTGCGCCCATTGCACCGAGCAGTCGTCGCCCTTCCACGAGCCCGGACGACAAGGCACTGTCGACGGTTCGGAAAATGGCGTCACCGCCCCACTCGGTCGCCAGGGCCGTCGCGTTGCACCCCATCGAATCGACATCGAACTCACCGGCGACGATGAGTCCAGGCGAGGTGACGTGCGGTGCGTACTGCTCGGATTTCGGGGCGGTGGGTGCGGGGAACAGAGCGGCGACAGCCTGCACTTCCCGCTGGGTGGCGGCGATCACGGCGGCGCCGGCTCCCATGCCGTGTCCGACGAACCCCACACGATTGGCCTGCACGCTGAGTTGACCGGGTCCGAGACGGACACCCAGGCAGATGTCGAGGGTCGATTGAAGGTCGGTGGCGAGCCCCAGGTGTGACGGCACAGGTCCGCGTTCGCTGTTCGGGGCGGCAACGATGATGCCCCAGGACGCCAGGTGTTCGAGTGTCTTGGCGTAGTGGCCGACACCGTTCATCCACCCGTGCGCGAAGACCACAGCGGGCAGGTTGAATCCGGATTCCGGGGTATACACCACGCCTGGCTGACCAGCGATGGCCAGATTGCCGCGCAACACGCGGTTCGGGCCGCGCTTCGACAGTGCGCGGGCGAGGGACTTCAGTTTCGGCGCCACGCCCAAGACGTTAACCGATTAGCAGTTCTCCCGGACAGAAGGCGCGCGATAACGGTGTTGCTGCGGCGTCGAGTTCGCCCAGCCGTCCGATCCAAGTAACCTGTTGAACCATGTGCGGAATCGTGGGATACGTCGGCCACCGGGACGCTCTGCCCGTTGTGGTGGAGGCGCTCAGACGGATGGAGTACCCCGGCTACGATTCCGCCGGGGTCGCAGTCCTGGACGGCGACGGCGGGATGGCCGTCGAGCGTAAGGCCGGGCGACTCGCCAATCTCGAGGCCGAGCTGGCCGAAGTCGGTACCGACACCTTCGTGGGCACCACCGGTATCGGTCACACGCGGTGGGCAACCCACGGCCGGCCGACGGACCGCAATGCGCATCCGCACCGGGACGAGGCGGGGTCGATTGCGGTCGTTCACAACGGCATCATCGAGAATTTCGCTCCGCTGCGAGCCGAACTCGAGCAGGCCGGAGTCGACCTGGCCAGTGACACGGACACCGAGGTCGCCGTCCATCTGGTGGCGCGCGCGTACGCGTCGGGCGAGACGGCCGGAGACTTCGTCGAGAGTGCGTTGAGCGTGCTTCGCCGGCTCGAGGGTGCGTTCACCTTGGTCTTCACTCATGCCGATCACCCGGACACGATCGTGGCGGCTCGTCGGTCCACCCCGCTCGTCGTGGGTGTGGGGGAGGACGAGACCTTCCTCGGCTCCGATGTCGCTGCGTTCATCGAGCACACCCGTGATGCGGTGGAACTCGGTCAGGACCAGGTCGTGATCATCACGGCAGGCGGATACTCGATCCGTAACTTCGACGGGTCGGAGGCATTGGGCCGACCGTTCCGTATCGACTGGGACCTCGCCGCCGCCGAAAAGGGTGGCCACGACTACTTCATGCTCAAGGAGATCGAGGAGCAGCCCACCGCGGTGGGCGACACGCTCCTCGGCCACTTCGCCGAGGGCAAGATCGTGTTGGACGAGCAGCGACTGTCGGATCAGGAACTTCGTGACGTCGACAAGGTGTTCGTCGTCGCCTGTGGCAGCGCCTATCACTCCGGGCTGCTCGCGAAGTACGCGATCGAGCACTGGACCAGGCTTCCTGTCGAGGTGGAACTGGCCAGCGAGTTCCGCTACCGCGACCCCGTTCTGGACCGCTCGACGTTGGTCGTGGCCATCTCTCAGTCGGGCGAGACTGCCGACACCTTGGAAGCGGTCCGGCACGCCAAGGACCAGAAGGCCCGTGTGCTGGCGGTCTGCAATACCAACGGCGCTCAGATTCCGCGAGAAGCGGATGCGGTTCTCTACACGCGGGCCGGTCCGGAGATCGGTGTCGCGTCCACCAAGGCGTTCCTCGCGCAGGTCACGGCGAACTACCTGGTGGGTCTGGCGCTGGCGCAGGCTCGTGGCACCAAGTACCCGGACGAGGTCGCGCGTGAGTACGAGGATCTCGAAGCGATGCCTGCCCTCGTGAGCCGTGTGCTCGAGACGGTCGAACCGGTGCGTGCGCTTGCCCGTGAGTTGGCGGACTCGAGCACCGTGCTCTTCCTCGGTCGGCACGTGGGCTACCCGGTGGCCCTCGAGGGTGCGCTCAAGCTCAAAGAGCTCGCGTACATGCACGCGGAAGGTTTCGCGGCCGGTGAACTCAAGCACGGGCCCATCGCGCTCATCGAAGACGGGTTGCCGGTCATCGTGGTGATGCCGTCCCCGAAGGGGCGTGCCGTGCTGCACTCGAAGTTGCTGAGCAACATCCGGGAGATCCAGGCGCGCGGGGCGCGCACCGTGGTGATCGCGGAGGAAGGCGACGAGGCAGTGCGCCCCTTCGCCGATCACCTCATCGAGATCCCGGCAGCACCCACGCTGTTGCAGCCGCTGCTGTCGACGGTTCCGTTGCAGGTGTTCGCTGCGGAGGTTGCACAGTCGCGTGGCTACGACGTCGACAAACCGCGCAACCTGGCGAAGTCCGTCACCGTCGAGTAGTCGCAGGGCGGCCTGCGGGGCCTATTGGACGACGATGGTGCCCCGCATGTCGGGATGGAGCTCGCACGTGTAGTCGTACGTGCCCGGTTCGTCGAACGTGAACGTGTACGTCCCGGTCTTCATCCATGGGCTGCGCAGGACGGATTCTTCACCGTCGACGCTCTGCACGTTGTGGGTGACAGCGCCATCGTTGAATTCCCATGTGACCGTGGTGCCGGCTTCTACCGTGAGAGTGGAGGGTGAGAACGCCATCCCGGCGACCTCGACGACCGGGCCGGTTGCGGTCGTTTCGGGTTCGGTCTGCTGGTCGGCGCACCCACTCAGGGTTGTCACGGCGAGGGTCAGCGAAAGCGCCGCCACCGAAGTGAGGGTGCGTGTTCGGGAAGGTGTTGTCATACGGCCGAGCGTAGTCTGACGGCCACGTCTGCCAGAGCTTCGACGGTGAGGAATCAGTGATGCGCTGTTACTACACGTCCGACGAGGTACGCGCAGCCGAGGCGCCCCTGATGTCGGTGTTGCCGGAGGGTGCGTTGATGCGCCGCGCCGCACACGGGCTTGCTCAGGTGGTGGCAGGAGAACTGCGGGCAGTCACCGGCGGTGTCGCGGGGCGAACGGTCACGGTTCTGGCGGGTTCCGGTGACAACGGTGGTGACGCTCTGTGGGCTGGGACGATGCTGCGCAGGCGGGGTGTGGCTGTACGAGCTGTCCTCCTCGCACCCGAGCGTGCGCATTCTGCGGGGCTTGCTGCTTTGCAGCGTGCCGGTGGGCGGATCGTCGACGAGGTGGGGGAGCCCGACGTGGTTGTCGACGGCATCGTCGGAATCTCCGGGAAGGGTCCGTTGCGGCCGGCGGCTGCCGCCGTTGTGGCCTCGGTTCGTGCGCCGATCGTGTCGGCCGACCTGCCCAGTGGTGTCGATCCCGATACCGGCGCGGTGGATGGTCCGGCGGTGACGGCCTCGGTCACGGTTGCGTTCGGGGCACTCAAACCGGTGCACGTACTCGCGGCGGCGCAGTGTGGGCGCGTCGAGTTGGTCGACATCGGGTTGGACCTGGGGGAGCCGGGCATCGAAGCGTTCGACCCTGGTGACGTGGGTGCGGTGTGGCCGGTGCCCGGTCCGTTCGACGACAAGTACTCGCAGGGTGTCGTTGGCATCGCAGCAGGTAGCCCCGGGTACCCGGGGGCGGCTGTGTTGTGCGCCGGGGCTGCGGTGGCAGCCACGTCCGGCATGGTGCGGTACATGGGTTCGTGCAGCAACGAGGTGCTGGCACGGTGGCCGGAAGTGGTCGCCACGAAAGAATTCGAGCGCGCGGGCCGGGTCCAGGCATGGGTTGTCGGGCCGGGAATCGGCACCGATCCGGCCGCGGAGCGTTCTGTCCGCGCGGTGCTGGCGGCAGATGTTCCGGTGTTGCTCGACGCCGACGCACTGACTCTGGCGGCGCAGTTCCCGGAGCTTGTGCGTGCCCGCTCTGCGCCGACGGTGTTGACGCCGCACGCAGGCGAGTTCGCTCGGCTGGCGGGTACCGCTCCCGGGCCAGACCGGGTCGGCGGAGCACGTGAACTGGCCCGAGCCTGGAATGCCACGGTGCTGTTGAAAGGGCATGCGACGGTGATCGCCGATCCGGACGGGCGCACGTGGGTGAACGACGCAGGTGGTTCGTGGGCGGCGACGGCGGGAGCGGGGGATGTGCTGTCCGGTGTGATCGGCGCACTGATGTCCACGGGTCTGCCGCCGGGCCGGGCGGCGGCGGTGGGCGCGCGAGCGCATTCGCTGGCCGCGAATCTGGCGGCACACGGCGGCGGACTGGACCTCACTGCCGGCAGTGGTACGGCACCGGTCTCGGCGAGCGCGGTGTTGTCGCAGCTCAGCGAAGCGGTTCGGGTGCTTCGCGTCGGATCCGTACCCGCACTTCAGATCGGACCCACACAGCAGGTGGCTGCGGGTGCAGTGGCAGGATCGAAACCATGACGCTTGCTCGGCCCGTTTCGTCGGGGGATTCGCCTCGACCACCTTTCGGAACCCAGACGTTGCCGCAGGCGGAGGCGGTGGTCGACCTCGCCGCGATCGAACACAACGTGCGAGTGCTCCGTGAGAAGGCCGGAAACGCTGCCATGATGGCCGTCGTCAAGGCCGACGGTTACAACCACGGTGCGGTCGCCGTGTCGAAGGCCGCTCTCCGTGCGGGCGCTCGTGAATTGGGCGTGACGACGCTGGCGGAGGCATTGGAACTGCGCGCCGCAGGAATCGACGTGCCAGTGCTGGCCTGGTTGCACACGGTGGACGCAGACTTCGGTCCGGCGATCGACGCGAACGTGGAATTGGGTATCTGCTCGCCCCGGCATCTGGCGTCGGTGATTTCGGCCGCGCGTGACGTGGGCAGGACGGCCACGATCACGGTGAAGGTCGACACCGGGCTCAACCGAAACGGGGTCTCGCGCTCCGAGTGGGATCGGGTCTGCGACGACATCGGCCGGGCTCAGGCAGAGGGGAGCGTGCGTTTGCGCGGCGTTTTCTCTCACCTGGCGTGCGCCGACGAGCCGGATCACCCGGTCACCGACACCCAGCGTGAGCGTCTCGAAGGTGCGGTCGCAGATCTGTCGCGCATCGGTCTCGCGCCGGAGGTGGTGCACATGTCGAACTCTGCGGCCACGTTGACGCGGCCGGATCTGCGATTCGACATGGTGCGTCCCGGAATTGCGGTGTACGGATTGTCGCCGATACCTGAACAGGGCGAGTTCGGACTGCGGCCGGCGATGACTCTGCGTACCCGTGTCGCCTTGGTGAAGAAGGTCCGTGCGGGTGAGGGCGTCTCGTACGGACATCAGTGGATCGCACCACGTGACACGACAGTGGCGCTGCTGCCGTTCGGCTACGCAGACGGTCTCCCACGCATTCTGAGCGGTCGGTTCGAGGTGCAACTGGGTGACGACCGCCGGCCCGGAGTGGGGCGCGTGTGCATGGATCAGGTGGTCGTGGATCTCGGTCCGGACGGGGGCGGGGTGAAGGAAGGCGACTCCGCGGTGTTCTTCGGAAACGGTGACCTCGGTGAACCCCACGCCCAGGAATGGGCGGACAAGCTCGAGACGATCCACTACGAGGTCGTGACCGGAGTGCGCGGCCGGACGGTGCGCACCTATGTCGATTCGGCTGCGAAGGGTAATTCGTGATGTCCGCCGATCGGATTCCGCTTCCCGATGTGGGCGACGTGGTCCTCGACACGGTGGAAGACACAGAAGCATTCGGGCGCCGGCTCGCACACTCGTTCTCTGCCGGTGACCTGGTGGTGCTGGCGGGTCCGCTGGGTGCGGGCAAGACTGCGCTCACTCGCGGGATCGCTGCCGGGTTGGGGGTCCAGGGCAGAGTCACCTCGCCGACGTTCGTGATCGCACGGGCTCACGCGCCCGGCGAGCGGCCCGATGGCAGGCCTCCAGTGGGGATGGTGCACGTCGACGCCTATCGGCTCGGCGACAGCGGCCCGCACGCGCTGGACGAGTTGGACGCTCTCGATCTGGATACCGACCTGACCGCTGCAGTGGTCGTCGTCGAGTGGGGCGAAGGGGTCGTCGAGCACCTGGCGGAACGGCATCTGCGGATCACCTTGCAACGCGAACCCGAATCGGATGTGCGTACTGCCCGGTGGGAGTGGGTTTCCTGACCGGGGTGCGCGGGTCGGCCGGGTTCTGAGCGGCAGGTACTCTCAGATACCGTGCTTGTTCTCGCGATCGACACGTCCACGCCCACGGTGACGGCCGGTGTTGTCGATGTGTCACCCGATTCCGTGCAGGTCGTCGCCACGCGCATCACCGTCGACGCCCGAGCGCATGCAGAAGTTCTGACGCCGCGAATCATGGAGTGCCTGGCCGAGGCTTCGGCGACTCCGGCGGATCTCGGCGCGGTCGTCGTGGGCGTCGGCCCGGGCCCGTTCACCGGTTTGCGTGTGGGAATGGCCACGGCGGCAGCGTTCGCGGATGCGCTGGGCATCCCCGTCCACGGGGTGTGCAGTCTCGACGCCATCGCCGTTCAGGTGGGCAGCGATCGCGACCTGCTGGTGGTCACGGATGCTCGTCGTCGTGAGGTGTACTGGGCGCGCTACTCGGGTGGTGTTCGGATCGAGGGTCCGGGTGTGGTCAAACCCGCCGAACTCGAATCCGCCCCCTCCGAGGTCATTGCCGGCTCGCCGTCACATGTGGACTTCTTCGACCTCCCCGTCGAACCGGTGGAGACGCCTTCTCCGGCCGGGCTTGTCGAAGTTGCACGGGCGGCGTTGTTCTCTACGGCCGAGCCCGAGCCTCTCGTGCCGCTCTACCTGCGGCGGCCGGACGCCGTTGCACTGGCGGATCGCAAGAAATGACATTCGACGTGGTTCCGATGGTGGCTGCCGACGCGGAGCGGTGCGCGGAACTGGAAGACATGCTCTTCGCCGGGGACGGTCCGTGGAGTGCCAACGCTTTCCGGGCCGAACTGGCCGCACCTCACATCCGTTACGTGGTTGCGCGGGACGGGGCGGATCGAGTGATCGCCTACGGCGGGATTGCCCTGTTGGGCAACGACTCGCACCCCGAAGCCGAGATCCACACGATCGGCGCCGATCCCGCGATTCAGCGGCAAGGCGTCGGCGGGGCATTGCTGGACGAGCTTCTGCGAATCGCCGACCGCAGAGGTGGACCGGTGTTTCTCGAGGTGCGTACCGACAACACTGCTGCCATCGCCCTGTATCGGCGTGAGGGTTTCGACGTCGTCGGGACCAGAAAGCACTACTACCAGCCGAGCGGCGCCGATGCTTTCACGATGCGGCGCCCGGCTCCAGCGCAGGAGGTTCGATCGTGATCGTCATGGGTATCGAGAGTTCTTGTGACGAGACCGGTGTCGGTGTCGTCCGCTGGAACGACGACGGCACCTGCGAACTGCTCGCCGACGAGGTTGCGTCGAGCGTCGATCAGCACGCTCGGTTCGGTGGGGTCGTGCCCGAGGTCGCCTCGCGTGCGCATCTCGAAGCGATCGTTCCGACGATGCGACGTGCGCTCGCCGTCGCCGGGATCACCAAGCCCGACGCGCTGGCCGTGACCATCGGGCCGGGTCTTGCCGGAGCCCTGTTGGTCGGTGTTGCGGCTGCCAAAGCGTATGCCGCGGCCTGGGATGTGCCCTTCTACGCGGTGAACCATCTCGGCGGGCACGTCGCCGTCGACACTCTGGAACACGGCCCGATGCCTCCGTGCGTGGCTCTTCTGGTCTCCGGTGGGCACACACACCTCCTGCATGTCGACGATCTCGCCAAACCGATCGTCGAACTCGGTACGACAGTGGACGATGCCGCGGGCGAGGCATTCGACAAGGTGGCGCGGTTACTGGGACTCGGTTTCCCGGGAGGGCCGGCACTGGACGCTGCAGCACAGGCTGGAGACGCGTCGGCGATCACGTTTCCTCGCGGCATGATCAGGCCGCAGGATTCTCGTCACGACTTTTCGTTCTCCGGAGTCAAGACGGCTGTCGCACGGCACGTCGAGTCCGCGCAGCGTGCCGGCGAACCGGTGTCGATCCCGAATGTTGCCGCTGCCTTCCAGGAAGCTGTCGCGGACGTGCTCACGATGAAGGCGGTCCGAGCGGCAACGGACGTGGGAGTCGACACCCTGGTATTGGGCGGCGGCGCAACGGCGAACTCGCGGATCAGAGCGTTGGCGGAGGAGCGCTGCGCAGCCGCAGGATTGACGCTGCGCGTGCCGAAGCCCCGACTGTGCACCGACAACGGTGTGATGATCGCATCGCTCGGTGCCCACCTCATCGCGGGTGGAGCCGTGCCGTCACCGCTGACCGCGGGGAGCGATCCAGGATTGTCGGTCGCAACGAGTCAGATCGTCTGACGGGACTCGACTCGAAGGCCTTGCCGGATCAACCGGGCGGCGGGGGCGTGTCCGTCTCGGGCGGCAGGCTCGTGGTCGGGATGGAGTTCTGCTGCTGCACCCTCGGTCCGGGCTCCTTGGAGGTCGGGTCGAGAGTTTGCGACCTCGCACCGGAAGAACCATTACCGTTCCGGTCAGGAAGCGACGGTGAATTTTCTGGGGGCTCCGGCCAGAACGTCGGGATGTCGGGCCACTCGAATTCCGGCCAGCCGGGCAGAGACGGTGAGCTTTCCGTCGTGGACGGCGTCGTGGTGGTGGGCGGTGTGCTCTCCGGCGTCGTCGAGGACGACGGTGGCGTGGTCGACGGTGTGGTCGTGGTGAAGTCCTGCGTGGTCGGCAGTGGATCGGCCGTCCACGAATAGGGCAGGTCCGGGATGACCGTGGTGGTCACGATGATGTTGGATTCCGCGGGGGCCGGCGTCACGTCGTCGTCGGAGGACGTCCCGGTCGCCTCGGTGGTGCTCGAGGTCGACTTCGCCGTGGTCTGTGCGGATTCGGTACTGGCGGGAGCGACGCTCGGGTCCTCGGCCGGTGTCAACGCATTCACGCTGTAGCCGAACACCAGACCGCCCACGATGAGCGCGCCGATCAGAGCCCCGGTGGCCTTGGCTGCGGGGCTGGTCCTGACAGCTTCTGCCGCTCCGACTGCCGGGTAGGCCGTGACCGCCCCGGTGGATGCCAACAGTGCTGCACCCTTGGCGGTGGCTGTGTCCGGCTCCGCGACGGCGATGATGTGGGCGTCGATCGAATCGACCATGGTGCGTGCGACGCCGTGGATGCGGGCTCCGCCACCGACAAGAGCGATTGCCTCCGGCTTTCGAGGGGCGTTCGAGACGGAGGTACGGACCACGCGCGCAAGGTCGCGCATGACGGGGGCAATGATCTCGTCGAAGGTGCTCGATGTGATCTCGACCGAGCCACCACCGGCATGGTCCGCGTCGACGAAGGACGTCGAATCGGCCGACAGTTGCTCCTTGGCGCCGCGGCACCGGGCTCGTAGGTCGCCTTCGTCCACGAGGCGCCGCGCCGACGGGCGCAGTGCTGCCAGGGCGTGGTCGTAGACGAGGCCGTCGACGACATCACCGCTCACGGCCGATGATCGTGTCGAATGCAGGACGGTGCCGTCGATCTGGTCGATGACGGACACACCGGTTCCGGACGCACCGACGTCGACGATCGCGACGGTCGCGTATTGCGCAACTTCGCCGGTGTGACGCAGGTATGCGAGTGTTGCCTCGGTTTCGGGGACGAGGTGGACTCGGCGTCGACTGCGGGCCAGCGCATTCTTGATGACAAGGTGCTGCTCGTCCGTGCGGTACGTGACGGCGATGGCGTCGGGGGTGGTGGGGTTGGTCGGTACCTGCGTGGTCATCAGGCCGATGGACGAACGGACGAGATCCCCCGTGTCGGTGTGCGCTTGGTCCGCCGACATGTAGCGGTACTCGATGTCCTGGGCGCCGTTGGTGTGACGCGTGAGCAGGGCAGAGCCGACCCCAGCGGATCCGGTTGCGATTCCTAGCGAAATGCTCACTGCTCACCTCCTCACGTCTGGCCACTGGTCGCGTCGGCGCCCGGTGGGCACTTCCGCCGCGAGACTTGGTGCCGTTCGCAGCGTGACGTTGCCCGTTAATCGGGCGCTGTTACCCGAATGTTACAGAATCTTGTGCTATTTCGCGCCTCGATTACGGTCCGGCGCGGCGTGTTGTGTGCTTGATCGTGGGCGTTACCTGCAGGGCACGGGAGTCGAAAGTATTTCGGAAAAAGTTGGGGTTAACGGTGCGGTAGGGGTAAATGTCCATAAATCGGCGTAATGAAACCCGTCGGTAATGTGGCCGTCCGTAATGTGCAAGTGGTCACTTCGTAATCAAAAAATGGCGCAGCTTACAAAGCGGTGAGCGCCGCCCCCCTGTGAGTGGTTAGCGAGTCCAGAAGGTCGTCAACCACTCACAGGCGCCAGCCTGCACCTTGAGCGTTGGCACTCTCACGTATAGAGTGCCAAGTGGCGCCGCTCGAGCTCCGGCACCCGCGACGACGGGGC
>JAAZAD010000145.1 GCA_012514505.1 Rhodococcus sp. (in: high G+C Gram-positive bacteria)
ACGTCGAGTGCCAGGGCGATGTCGCTACCCAGCTTCAGGCCGGTCTTGGAGACAGCCGCCGCGATGAGGTCGAGAGCCTCCTTGGTGCCGGCCACGTCGGGGGCGAATCCACCCTCGTCGCCGAGCCCGGTGGACAGGCCCTTCTCCTTCAGGACAGCCTTGAGTGCGTGGTAGACCTCGGTGCCCCAGCGCAGCGATTCCTTGAAGCTCGATGCTCCGACGGGCGCGACCATGAACTCCTGAACGTCCACTCCGGTGTCTGCGTGGGCGCCACCGTTGAGGATGTTCATCATCGGGACAGGCAAGATGTGCGCGTTCGGACCACCGACGTAACGGAACAGCTCGAGTCCAGAAGACTCGGCACCGGCACGGGCAACGGCCAACGAGACTCCGAGAAGTGCGTTGGCGCCTAGGCGCGACTTGTCCGGGGTTCCGTCGGCGTCGAGAAGTGCCTGGTCGACGGTGCGCTGCTCGGTGGCGTCCAGGCCGATGATGGCCGGCGCGATCTCACCGAGGACGGCCTCGACGGCCTTCTCCACACCCTTGCCGTTGTAGCGAGCACCACCGTCGCGAAGCTCCACGGCCTCGTGCTCACCGGTCGACGCGCCGGAAGGCACAGCCGCACGTGCGAAGGTTGCGTCGTCCAGCAGAACCTCGACTTCCACCGTGGGGTTACCACGGGAATCGAGAATCTCGCGGGCGCCGACCTGCTCAATAATGGCCACTTTGTGGTTCTCCTTCGATGGGCTTCGCACTGGGCATCGACCGCTCCGGGGTCGAGCGAGGGCCGTGACTCGTTCCCGGCCTCGGGTTCCTGCCAGCACACAGCCTAACCGGAGCGCCCTACGCGCCGGCACCGACGCGCCCTCGGCGCTCGGATGTGACCCGCCAGCGCCCTCGGACTCTCTCAGTCGATCGGTACTCCCACCGAGTAGGCGGAAGCCCGGTCCCGTACCAGCGTCAAGTATTCACCGGACAGGTTGTAGGCCATCAGCGCGTTGCGCCAGCCCTCGGGCGTGGTGAGGTTCCCGCCGCGTTCACACAGGTACCGGGCTGCGGTGAGTGCCGCATCGTCGATGTTGTCGGGATCGACGATCTCGTCACCGTTGGCGTCGACACCCCACCGCTTCCAGGTCTCGGGGATGAACTGCATCGGCCCCATGGCCCGATCGTGGACGGGATCTCCGTCCATTACGCCGCCGTCGGTGTCGGGAATTTCGGCGACGCCGGGTCCGCCGTCGAGGGCGACTCCTCTGATGACAGGGTCCACTTGCCCCGTCGGCGCCACCTGCGCCCCTTCGTGGGTGCCGTGTTTGCTCTCCACGCTGGCGATGCCCGCCAGCGTCGTCCAGCCGATACCGCACTCTGGACGGGCAGAATCCATCACTGCTGCGGCATAACCGTAAGCCTCGAGTGCCGTTCGGCCGATGCCCAGAATGTCACTCTGCTCGCCGGCCCATGCGTGCAGTTGGTCCGCGGATCTGCCCGGAGCCTCGATGTCGATCGGTGGGGTGGGAACGCCGGGCCCGGGGGGAATGCCTTCCGGAATATCGACACGCGAGCTCTCGGAGCACGACCCGACACTCACGGTCGCGATCACGGCCGCCAGCGCGACGGCAACAAGGCTTCTCCTGGGCACGCCTCCATCATCCACACAGCAACCCCGAATCCTCACGAAGGTGACAGACGCAACCGTTTCGTCGAAGCGCCCCTACTCCGAGGCGGCACCCTCGGCAGTGCGAATACGGGCCATGAACTCGACTACCTCGGACCGCAAACGATCCTCTGCCTCGGTAACGTCGTCGATCCCTTTGCTGATGCGCTCGGGAACGAGATCGGCGGGCACGTTCGCCCGTTGCACGACCTTGCGCGCCAAGGACACCGCCGGCTGGCTCAACGCGATTCCGTCCATGCTGGACGCCCGCGCCTTCTCCGCAGCCTTACGGATCTCCCAGGCCCGCTCCTGTTCCGCGATGTCGATGGGCCCCACCACGTCCTCGGCCAGGTGCGGACTGCGGTGCACCAATTTGGCCACCAAGGTCGCCGCGACGTCGTCGACGTCGAACCGATCGCCCGCAGCGGCGATACGCGAGTGGAACAGCACCTGCAGCAGCAGATCTCCCAGCTCTTCCCGCAATGACTCGGAATCTCCCGCCTCGATGGCGTCGACGACCTCGTACGTCTCCTCCACCAAATAGTGCGCGAGGCTCTTGTGCGTCTGCGTCACTTCCCAGCCGCCGTAACTCCACAGACGGTCCATTACCTCGACGGCTTCAGACAGTTCGTCGCCCGGCACATTCGGCGCCGCGATGACCCTGTCCCCCGCCGCAATGCGATCACGAACGGATTGGTGGTCGCGGTCCGTCGACACCAACACGTCCGCCTGCTCCGATTCGGTGAGCAGCGCGCGAGTGGACTCCGGCACTTCCGCCGTGAACTGCACTCCTCCACCCAGAAACGCCACGGCCTGCAACGGAACCATCGTGGGCCGGCGTGGGTCGAGAAGGACCACGGTCATGTGCTCACGCCTCCATCACGACAGCGTCGGCAGCTCGCCCGTCCATGGCGAGGATCAGATTGGCGATGTACTGGAGCAATTCGACATCGCGGACCCGATCCGCTCCGATGCCACCGGTACCGGCCCGCGGAAGCGGCAACTGCACCATGCCGGTGGTGGCGCGGTATTGCGCACTCGGATAGACGCGTTTGAGACGCATCTGCTTCGAGTCGGGTAGCTGCATCGGCGAGATCTTGATCTGCGTACCGACCACCGCAATTTCCTCGAGGCCGTACTCGCGGGCGAGCAGGCGCAGTTTGGCGACGGAGATCAGGCGGCGCACCTCTTCCGGCAACGGCCCGTAGCGGTCGACCAGTTCGTCGACGACGGCTTTGATGCCGTCGTGGTCGGTGGCAGCGGCCAGCTTGCGGTAGCCCTCGAGTCGCAGCCGGTCGCTCGTCACGTAGTCGGGCGGGATGTGGGCGTCGACCGGCAGGTCGATCCGCACTTCCTTGGGTGCGTCGTCCGTCGTGATCGGGCGCCCGTCCGCGGCTGCACGGAACGCTTCCACCGCCTCGCCGACCAGTCGGACGTACAGGTCGAAGCCGACACCGGCCACGTGCCCCGACTGTTCCGCTCCGAGCACGTTGCCGGCACCACGGATTTCGAGGTCCTTCATTGCCACCGCCATACCGGCGCCGAGGTCGGAGTTCTGCGAGATCGTCGCCAAACGGTCATAGGCGGTTTCGGTGAGCGGCTTCTCCGGCGGATACAGGAAGTAGGCGTAACCACGATCTCGGCTACGCCCGACGCGTCCACGCAACTGGTGCAGCTGCGAGAGACCCAGCGAATCGGCGCGTTCGACGATCAGGGTGTTGGCGTTCGAGATGTCGAGACCGGTCTCGATGATGGTGGTACACACCAGAACATCGAACTCGCGTTCCCAGAATCCCTGCACCGTCTTCTCGAGGCGTTCCTCGTTCATCTGTCCGTGCGCGACGACGACCCGGGCCTCGGGGACGAGTTCGCGAAGCTTCTTGGCGGCCTTGTCGATCGAGCTGACCCGGTTGTGTACGTAGAAGACCTGGCCGTCACGCAGGAGTTCACGCCGGATGGCGGCGGCGACCTGTTTGTCGGCGTACGCACCCACGTAGGTGAGGATCGGGTGCCGCTCCTCCGGCGGCGTGAGAATTGTGGACATCTCACGGATGCCGGCCATGCTCATCTCGAGGGTTCGCGGAATCGGGGTGGCCGACATGGTGAGCACGTCGACGTGGGTGCGCAGCGCCTTGATGTGTTCCTTGTGTTCCACACCGAAACGCTGCTCCTCGTCCACGATCACGAGGCCGAGATCCTTCCAGCGCACACCGGTCTGCAGCAGGCGGTGGGTACCGACCACGATATCGACGTCGCCGTCCGCCATGGCGGCGATGATCTCCTTCGACTCCCCTGGATCCGTGAACCGGGACAGCCCTCGAACCTTGACGGGGAAAGCCGCCATACGCTCGGTGAACGTCTGAAGGTGCTGCTGCGCAAGCAGCGTCGTGGGCACCAGCACCGCAACCTGCTTGCCGTCCTGCACCGCCTTGAATGCAGCCCGCACCGCGATCTCCGTTTTGCCGTAGCCGACGTCACCGATGACGACGCGGTCCATCGGGACGGCCTTCTCCATGTCGGATTTGACCTCGGAGATCACCGTCAGCTGATCCTGCGTCTCGGTGAACGCGAACGCGTCCTCCATCTCCTTCTGCCACGGACTGTCCGGACCGAACGCGTGACCCGGTGCCGCCTGACGTGCCGCGTACAACTGGACCAGTTCTCCGGCGATCTCACGGACCGCCTTGCGCGCCTTGCGTTTGGTGTTGGTCCAGTCCGACCCGCCGAGCTTGCTGAGCGCCGGGAGTTCACCGCCGACGTAGCGGGACAACTGGTCGAGGGATTCCATCGGCACGAACAGCCGGTCGCCCGGATGGCCACGCTTGCTGGCGGCGTATTCGATCACCAGATACTCGCGGCGGGCGCCGCCGATGGTGCGCTCGACCATCTCGACGAAGCGTCCGATGCCGTGCTGGTCGTGCACCACCATGTCGCCGGCGGCCAGAGCCAGCGGATCGACCTGGTTGCGCCTCTTGGCCGGCAGACGCTTGCCGTCGCCGACCGCTGCCACCCGGTTTCCGGTGAGGTCGGTCTCGGTGACCACCACGAGTCCGGGGGTCGAATCGTCGCCCGGCAGCACGATTCCGTCGTGCAACGATCCGCACAGCACGCCGACCTGCCCGCGGCCCGGTGGCGTTCCTGCGGGCAACAATGCGGCGGGAACCTCAGCCTCTTTCAGCCTCTCCAGGATGCGCTGCGCGGTACCGGAACCGGCGACCACGACCACCGCCCGTCCACCGGACGTGACGTGCGCGCGCAAGGTGACGAACAGCTCCGACAACAGGTCGTCTGAACCGCGAATCTGCGGCGCGGCCGCCACTGCGAGTTCGAGTTCCTCGCCGCTCCCCGAAGACAGGGGGCTGATCGTCCACCACGGCCGACCCGACGACTCGGCGGACTCACGCACCTGACGCAGCGACCGGTAGGCGGATGCCCCGAGGTCGATGTCGTCGCCCTTCAGGATCGAGGTGTCGAGCGGTGCTGCGCCGCCGATCGACGCCGCCGTCCACGAGGCCTCGAGAAACTCCTGTCCGGTGCGCACCAAGTCCGTTGCGCGCGTGCGGATCTTCTCCGGATCACACAACAACACATGGGAGCCGTCCGGCATCACATCGGTGAGCAACTCCAGTTGCCCCGGCCGCAGCACCGGCAACAGCGCCTCCATGCCCTCCACCGGAATACCGCCGGACATCTTGTCGAGCATCTCCACCAGCGCGGCATCGGCGGGATTGTCCTGCGCCAACTGGGCGGCACGATCACGCACGTCCTGCGTCAACATCAACTCGCGGCACGGCGGGGCGATCACCGTGCCGGTTTCCAGTTCGGGCAGCGACCGCTGATCGGCCACGGAGAACGCACGCAGCTCGGTCACCTCGTCTCCCCAGAACTCGACACGTACCGGGTGATCGGCGGTCGGCGGGAACAGATCGAGAATGCCGCCGCGCACCGCGAACTCGCCGCGCCCCCCGACCATGTCGACGCGCGTGTAGGCCATTTCGACCAGCCTCTGAACCAGGCCGTCGAAGTCGACTTCGAGACCCGCGCGCAGAACGACCGGCTCGATCTCCCCGAGACCGGCAGCCATCGGCTGCACGAGAGAACGCACAGTGGTCACGACGACCCGCAACGGCGCGCCGTAGAGGGTGTCTTCCGGTCGTGCCAGCCTGCGCAACACCTCGAGTCGGCGGCCCACCGTGTCGGCGCTGGGTGAGAGCCGTTCGTGCGGCAAGGTCTCCCAGGAGGGGAACTGGGCCACGCCCGCCCCGATCATTTCGCGGAGTTCGGCGGTGAGATCGTCGGCTTCGCGGCCGGTTGCAGTGACCAGAAGCAACTGGGTGTGTTCGGCCAGCGCAGCCGCCACGAACGGGCGCGCGGCACCGGGAGCGACGACGTCCAGTTCGGCGGCCCCGACCCGCTTCGTGACTTCACCCAACACCGCATCGCTCAACGCGACCGACGCCAGACCGGCCAGTGGGGTATCGGCAGACGGTGGGGTATCGGCCGACAGCGACGAGGTTTCGGACCGTGAAGACAACGAAGCACTCCTGAGCAGTGATGACGAACTGCCGGCGAACAGCTCGGGCCGCGCCGCGGCGGCCGGTTGCGGACTGAACCAGAGTAGTCGATCCGGGCAGTCCGCGACCCCGGTGCCGAACCGGACAGTGCCCCTGCGCCGAACCGCCGTGCCCCCTACGCCGAATCGGCGACGGCCCGGTAGCTGTTCAGCAGAAGGGCGGCCCCGTGGGCGTCCCGCAGATGCCGTTCGATCGTGTACGCGCCCGTACTGCGGTAGCCGTCCATCCCACAGACGGCCAGAGCGGACGCGACGATATCGACCGCGAACTGCGACGCCACCATCTCGAGCTGGTTGGTGTCCCAGGATTCGGCCGCACGGTCCACGATGCTTGCGAACATGTCCCGTTGCGCCAGCACGTCGGGCAGGCGCAACTGACTCTCGTTCCGCGCGGGCCGCACCGAGGAACCCTCGTCGGCCACGTAGCGCAACGCCTTCTCCACCGCAGCGTCCGCGATCCCCAGACATACCGCCGCCCATAGAACGAAGGCGATCGGGCGAATCGTCTCGACGAAGATCGTCGGGTAGGGCTCACTCAGGATCAGCCTCGGCACCGTGGTCGCTCGCACGACGTAACTCGGGCTGTTGACGCCACGCAAGCCCATGACTTCCCAGCTCTCGGTACGTTCGAGGGTGAGGTTCGAACGCCTGCACACTGCGAGTACCTGCGCCTCGGGCGACGCATCCTGCGACGGTGTCGCCGTGGCGAGGATGGCGTCGCAGTATTCCGCGTAGGCGATCATGCGTGCGTGCTTGGTGAGGCCTACGAAGCCGGCCTGTGCATCGATCACTCCAGCACCGTTCGTGGATTCGGTCGTCGCGGCCGCCAGCAGGTACTGATTCTCGAGCATCTCGCCCAGAAATGCTTCCAGGTCCGGCCCCTCCGCATGACGGACCAGCGTCAACGCAAGAGTTTGGTGCATCGCGAAAATCATGCCGGTAGCCGCACAACGACTGCTGAGCATGCGAACCACTGCGGCGATCTCGTGCAGAGACAAGCCGTACCCGCCCCTGAACCCGGGAAATCCGCACGTCAGCAACTGACCTTCGCGCATCGCCGCAACCGCCTCGTGCGGAAACCGCGAGTGCGCGTCCACCTCCCCCGCACAGTCGGCCGCGATTGCCGCGACACCGTCGACTACTCGGAGCACCTCGGGCATTCGGGTCGCCGCCCCAGCCGACCCAACCAATTCACCATCGACGTCCGTCATGTTCTCTCCCCCGTGAGCGTGTACGACACAGCATTCAGGGAGTTATCGCCTCGTGGTGCCCGGACCGTTACCGGGCTCCGAAACGCGACGGCCGTTCAGTTGGATTCGTCCCGTAATTCCGGTTCCGCCTCGAGGTTGGTGAGTCCGTTCCAGGACAGATTGACAAGGTGCGCGGCCACCACTTCTTTCGGCGGTGTGCGCACGTCCAGCCACCACGTCGCAGTGGTCGACACCATCCCGACCAGCGCCTGGGCATACATGGTTGCGAGTTCCGGGTCGAACCCACGACGCGAGAAATCGTTGGCCAACAGATGGGAAACCTGATTGATCGCCTCGTTCAGAAGACTCGAGTACGTCCCGTCCGATGCGGCCACGGGTGAATCCCGCACCAGAATCCGGAACCCGTCGGTGTGGTCTTCCACATAGGTGAGGAGCGCGAGTGCGACTCGCTCCAGGCGAATTCTGGATCGCCCCTGAGCCAGCGAGGACATCACCATCTCGTGCAGCCTCGACATCTCACGGTCGACCACCACCGCGTAGAGCCCTTCTTTACCCCCGAAATGCTCGTAGACGACCGGCTTCGACACGTTCGCCCGCTGGGCGATCTCTTCGATCGACGCAGCCTCGTAGCCCCGTTCCGCGAACAGTGCCCGACCGATCTCGATGAGTTGCTGGCGACGCTGCGTCCCCGTCATCCGGATCCGCACCGTCCGATGTGCGGTCTCGTCCTGCTGGGCCGATCGAGACACTGCTGCCACCGTTCCTTCCATGTCGGCCGGACATCACCCCTGGTAACCCCTACCCTATCCGCACCGACGCCAGATATTTGCGGAGCGGTTCGACCTACGGCGGGTGTTCGTGCGAGGATTCTCACGCGCGAATGAGTGTCTCACCCGTTCGAGCGGTATTCCGCCGTGGTGTAAAGGCAGCACCTCTGATTTTGGTTCAGATAGTTCAGGTTCGAATCCTGGCGGCGGAGCGGGTTTCCAGGTACGACCCGAGCACGTTGAACGACCCAGAGGGAGCTCCATGTCAGTGCAGACCGCCGTGGTCGTCCTAGCCGCAGGCGCCGGAACTCGTATGCGGTCCAAGACCCCCAAGGTTCTGCACACACTTGCCGGCCGCACGATGCTGTCGCACTCGTTGCACGCCGCCGCTGCCGTCGCCCCCACACATCTGGTCACCGTCGTCGGCCACGATCGTGAAATCGTCACAGCGGCCGTCGAACGATTCGCAGCCGAATCCGCACACGACGTCGCCACGGCAGTCCAGGCCGAGCAGAACGGAACCGGACACGCGGTCGGTTGCGGTCTGTCTGCCCTTCCCGACGACTTCGACGGGACCGTGCTGGTCACCGCCGCCGACGTCCCCCTCCTCGACGGCGAGACACTGTCGGCGCTCCTGGCCACCCACAACGAGGCACCCGCGGCCGGCGTCACCGTCCTGACCTCCACTGCGCCCGACCCCAAGGGCTACGGGCGAATCCTGCGGACCACCGACGGCGAAGTCAACGCCATCGTCGAAGAAGCCGATGCCACCGAATCACAGAAGGCGATCACCGAGGTCAACTCGGGTGTGTACGCCTTCGATGCCGTCACGTTGCGCTCCGCGTTGTCGGAACTGAGCTCCGACAACGCCCAAGGCGAGCTGTACCTGACCGATGTCATCGCCATCGCGCGCCGCGCAGGAAAAACCGTGCGCGCCCGAATGCTCGACGACGCATTGCTGGTCGCGGGTGCCAACGACCGTGTGCAGTTGTCGGTGCTCGCCGGTGAGTTCAACCGCCGCATTCTCGAAAAGTGGATGCGCGCGGGTGTCACTGTCGTCGACCCTGCAAACACCTGGATCGACGTCGACGTCACCCTCTCGCGCGACGTCACCCTGCACCCGGGTGTGCACCTGCACGGCACCACCACGATCGAAGAAGACGCCGTCATCGGCCCCGATACGACTCTGCGGAACGTCACGGTCGGCGAGCAGGCCACCGTCGTACGCGTTCACGGCAGCGATGCGGTCATCGGCTCCTCCGCAACGGTCGGCCCGTTCACCTATCTGCGCCCCGGCACGGTGCTCGGCGCGTCGGGCAAACTCGGCGCGTTCGTGGAAACCAAGAATGCCGAGATCGGCGCACATTCCAAAGTTCCCCACCTCACCTACGTCGGTGATGCCACAATCGGCGAGCACAGCAATATCGGTGCGTCGAGTGTGTTCGTCAACTACGACGGCGTGAACAA
>JAAZAD010000146.1 GCA_012514505.1 Rhodococcus sp. (in: high G+C Gram-positive bacteria)
CGCCTACTTCTACGTGCGGATCATCGTCCTGATGTTCTTCACCGAACCGGACGGCGACGCGGTGACGGTGGACCCGCCGGGGGCGGTCACGGCAGCGGTCGTCGCGGTGTCCGCCCTGATCACCGTCGTTCTCGGGATCGCACCGCAACCCGTGCTCGACCTCGCCGAGCGGGCAGCGGTGTTCTTCGGCTGAACCCGGATCCACCGGAGTCGAATCCGATTCTCTCGCCCGGGTGGGGGCGCGGTGGACGTGGCCGCCGGGGCAGGTGTACTCGTCGCGCTCGTAGGGGCGGTCGTGGTCTCGTCCACCTCGGTGGCCTTGGACCGGGTTCCGGCCGCGGTCGGCGGAACGCTCGTGGTGGTGACCGGTGCTGGTGCGACCCTCCCCGTAACACCCTTTCGAAAGTTTCGAAAGAGTGTTACGTTTCTTTCGAACAGGAGGAGCGACGACATGACGCAGGCGTTGGAGCAGCGTACGTATCTCCCGGAGTCCGCGGAAGGCGATCGGCTCGCCGAGGTGATCAGCTTCCTCGACGCGCACGAACGTGGCTCCGGCGACCGGGTGGAACCGCGGTATCTGCTCGTCGGCGCAGACGAGGGTGACCAGGTGCCCGTGCCGGCCGAAGTGCACGCGATCCTCAAGCAGGTGGTCTCGGCGTTGCAGGCCGGGCGGGCGGTCACCGTCGCTCCGCACACCACGAAACTGACCACTCAGCAGGCGGCCGACCTGCTGGGGGTGACCCGACCGACCGTCAAACGGCTGATCTCGGTGGGGGAGTTGCCGGCGGAGAAGGTCGGCACCCGGCATCGGCTGGTGCTGCGTGATGTCCTCGACTATCAGCAGCGGCGACGCGCGCAGCAGTACGAGGCATTGGCTGCCACGTCCGTGCCTTTCGTCGACGAGGACGATCCCGAGGTGGTTGCCGCGCAGTTGAAGGCCGCCCGTAAGGCTGTGGCGGTACGCCGACGCGCCCGCAATACGACCGTGTAACCGAGGTGGTGAGTCTCGTCGCCGAGACTCACTGCACTGCGCGGATGTTCGCCGCTGTTCTCGACACCTCCGTGCTGTGGCCCAGCCGGCAACGCGACTTCCTGTTGTCGTTGGCGATCGCGGGTCTGTATCAGCCGTTGTGGTCGGACGTGATCCTGGACGAACTCGAGTACCACGAGGCAGCCAAGCTCGAAAGCCACGGAAGCGATGCCGCGGCCGCGGCCCGTCTGGTGGGTCGGATGCGTGCAGCGTTCGACGATGCGGTGGTGACCGGATGGGAGCCGCTGGACGGTTCCTACGGTCTACCCGATCCCGACGACGAGCATGTGGTGGCGGCCGCGGTGGTCGGTGGGGCAGGTGTCATCGTCACCCACAACTTCAAGGATTTCCCGGAAGGCCGTGTGCCGAAGCATCTTCAGGTTGTGTCTGCGGCCGAGTTCGCCGCCGACAACGTCGCTGTATCGCCGATAGTGGCGCGGCAGGCGGTCGAGACGATGGTCGAGCGTCTGGCGAACCCGGCGATGAGTGTCGAGGAGGTTCTGGCGCTGCTGGTGGACCGCTACGAGATGACGGATGCGGTGGCTCTGCTACGCGAGGTGTGAACGGCTTTCCGGAG
>JAAZAD010000015.1 GCA_012514505.1 Rhodococcus sp. (in: high G+C Gram-positive bacteria)
CCTCGGCGCCAATGCGGGCGTCGGAATCTCGCTCGGCGACGACTGCATCGTCGAAGCAGGTCTCTACGTCACCGCAGGAACCAAGGTCACCGGGCCGGACGGAACCGTCGTCAAGGCCAAGGACCTGAGCGGACGCTCCAACCTGCTCCTGCGCCGCAACTCGGTGTCCGGCGCCGTCGAGGTCGTTCCGACCAAGGGCACCGGCGTCGAACTGAACGCCGCACTTCACAAGAACGACTGACGGATGAGCGACGTTCGACAAGAGGACACCGCCGCTCTCGGTGACGGGAAGGCCCTCGGTAGCGGACTGAAGGTCCGCCATCTGACGATGATGGGACTGGGTTCCGCCATCGGCGCGGGGTTGTTCCTGGGCACCGGTGTCGGTATCGCCACGGCCGGTCCAGCCGTCCTCGTGTCGTACGTCATTGCCGGCGCCATCGTCGTGTGCGTGATGCGCATGCTCGGCGAAATGGGCGCTGCGGTCCCCGCGAGTGGTTCGTTCTCGCATTACGCCCGAATCGGGATCGGCCCGTGGGCCGGATTCGTGATGGGCTGGCTCTATTGGTTCATGCTGATCATGGTGCTCGGCGCCGAGATCACCGGCGCATCCCGCATCGTGGGCGAGTGGCTACCGGATGTCCCGCAGTGGGTTATCGCTCTCGTCTTCGTCGTGTTCTTCGCGGTGATCAACCTTGCAAAGGTGAGCAACTTCGGCGAGTTCGAGTTCTGGTTCGCCGCCATCAAGGTCGCCGTGATCGTGGCGTTCCTGCTCGTCGGCATCCTCCTCGTGTTCGGCCTGCTTCCCGGCACCGCCCCGGTGGGAACCACCAACCTGTTCGGGCACGGCGGTTTCCTCCCCGAAGGGTTCGCCGGAGTGGCCGCCGGTCTACTTGTGGTCGCTTTCGCATTCGGCGGTATCGAGATCGTGACGATCGCCGCAGCCGAATCGGAAGACCCCGAACGCTCGATCGCGACCGCGGTGCGCAGCGTCGTCTGGCGCATCACCCTGTTCTACATCGGCGCCGTCGCCATCATGGTCCTGGTCCTCCCCTGGGATTCCCCGGCACTCACCGGACCGGAAGGACCGTTCGTCGCCGTCCTCGATCAGGCGCACATCCCGTACGTGTCGGGTTTCATGCAGCTCGTCGTGGTAGTGGCACTGCTGTCAGCCTTCAACGCCAACATCTACGGCACCTCGCGTATGGCGTTCTCACTTGCGCGGCGCGGTGACGGGCCGGCAATCATGACGAAACTGTCCGCCAGCGGCGTCCCGGTCAACGCCGTCTGGTTGTCGGTGTTCTTCGGATTCGTCAGCGTGCTGCTCAACTGGTGGTTGCCGGAGGCGCTGCTCGGCATTCTGCTCAACGCCGTCGGCGCTTCCCTGCTCGTGATCTGGATCTTCATCGTCGTCGCGCACCTGCGACTGCGTCCGCGACTCGAACGTGAAGGCCGGCTCACCCTTCGTATGTGGCTGTTCCCCTACCTCAGCTACGCGACCTTGGCGATGCTCGGCGGGGTCGTCGTCCTCATGCTTTTCGACGCAGACGCTCGGGCGCAGTTGATCTCGACGGCCGTGCTGTTCGCAGTCATCACCGTGTTGTCGGTGGTGAACCGTCGCTGGCGTGCGCGGCGTCACGACTGACGAAGGTGTTCGGGCCTGCGCTCACATGAGGTTCTTCTTCTGAACCTTCCCCATCGCGTTGCGTGGGAGTGACTCGACGACGCGGATCTCTCGTGGCCGTTTGTGTACGGACAGTTCGGCAGCGACGTGCTCGCTCAGGTCCGCTTCTACGATCTTCTCCCCCACGACGAATGCCACCACCCGCTGACCGAGATCGTCATCCGGAAGACCGACGACCGCGACTTCCCGCACACTCGGGTGCCCGAGCAACGATTCCTCCACCTCGCCCGCCCCGATCCGGAATCCGCCCGATTTGATGAGATCGGTGGACGCGCGCCCCACGATGCGATGGAAACCCGATTCGTCGATGACGGCCACGTCGCCGGTCACGAACCAGCCGTCGTCCGTCCAGGACTGGGCGGTGGCGTCCGGCCTGTTCAAATAGCCGTCGAACAGCATGGGTCCACGAACCTGAAGGCCGCCGATGCTCTCACCGTCGTGCGGGACATCGTTCCCGTCCTCGTCACGCAACCGGGTCTGCACTCCGCGCACCGGCAGGCCGACCCAACCGGGACGCCGTTCGCCATCGATCCGAGTGCTGAGAGTCAGCATCGTTTCGCTCATCCCATATCGCTCGATCGGGGCGTGTCCGGTGAGCTCTCGCAGGCGTTCGAACACCGAAACCGGCAGAGGCGCACTCCCCGACACCAACAGGCGAGCGCCCGAGAGTGCGCGTGCCGATTCCTCGTCTGCCGCGATTCGCGACCATACGGTGGGAACTCCGAAGTAGAGAGTGCCTGCTGCCGCGGCATACGCATCCGGTGTGGGCCGAACAGTGTGCACCAGCCGACTACCTGTCCGCAGCGGACCGAGCACACCCAGGATCAGTCCGTGCACGTGGAACAGCGGCAGACCGTGAACAACGGTATCCCGCATAGTCCACCCCCAGGCCTCGGCGAGCGCATCGATGCCCGCCGCGATCGCACCGCGACTCAGGAGCACGCCCTTCGGCGGCCCCGTCGTCCCCGACGTGTACAGCACGAACGCGGTGGACGATTCGGCCGGCTCCTGGTAGCTGTGCCACGACCGCGCGTGCAACCGAACCGGCACCACCGGCAGGCCACCCGTATCGCCGTCCGTCTCGCCCAACCATGCCTGCGCACCAGAGTCGCGCAGAATGTGCTCGCGCTCGGCACGCCCCGAATCGGGCGGAACCGGAACGACCACCACACCGGCGATCAGGCACCCCACCACAGCCAGAATCGTGGTCGCCGAAGGAGTGGCGAGTACCGCCACGCGTTCGGCACGTGACACACGTTCGGCCACCGAGGTGGCGGCGCCGAGAATATCGCTGCGAGACAATGTGGTTTCGCCGATACGAACAGCGTCGGGAACGTCGTCACCGCGGTTGATGGCGAGGGGATTCAGAGAGGTCAGCAACACCCCGACAGCCTCTCACAGGGTGGGTTGACCGGACTCCCGTAGAGCGGGCGTGGGCGCTGCGCGGTGGGACGGGGGAACGATGATGGCCAGAGCCGCTCCGAGCATCGTGCCGGTCAGCACGGCTAGGCCGTGCGCGTCGTCGACCAAAACGAGAAGCACCCCGCACAGCACCACTCCGGCTGCGAGACACAGTTCCCGCCGGCTCGCGTGCGCAGTGACCACGACACCCACCATCGACGCCGCCAACGTGAAGGTCGCCGCCGAATTGCCGGCACCCACCGAGGGAAAGACGAACGCCGTCAGCAATCCGAAGATCACCTGGCCGAGAACCAGCAGCACGACTGCGCGCCAGGCGCCCCAGAACTGCACCGCGATGGGAGCGACCACCGCAAGAACCGCAAGATTGGCCACCGTGCCGAACAGCCCACCGTCCTGCACCAGCGCCGACGTGAGTATCCGCCACCATTGCCCGTCACGGATCTGGGCAGGATCGCGCTCGAAGAAGTCGAGCAGCGACGGCACCACTGCCTGCAGGACCGACGGAACCGCCACCACCGCCCACATCCATACTGCGGGCCGGGGAATGTGACTACTCGGCGCCACACGGGCCCTGCCCGCCAGCAATGTGAGAACGAGTACGGCAACGGTGAGTACCACGCTCACCAGTCCTGTACTCGAAGTTTCCACGTCGCAACTCTACCGCTGGGCATATTGCGTCCGATTTGCCCGTTCCGTTGTCGAGGTCGGCCGCCTCAATCCTCGGTCATCAGCGAGCGCAAGAAGAAGCGCAGATTCGACGGCCGTTCCGCGAGCCTGCGCATGAAATACCCGTACCACTCGGTGCCGTACGGCACGTAGACGCGTACTTGCCTTCCTTCGTTCACCAGCCGCAGTTGCTCCGCATCGCGAATGCCGAAGAGCATCTGATGCTCGTACTCTCCGCGTCCGCGCCGCCGCACCAGCGGGTCCACTGCTGCGATCATCGCGGGGTCGTGTGAGGCCACCATCGGATAGCCTGCGCCGTCGAACAGAATCTCGAGACACCGAAGGTAGGCGGCGTCGACGTCGCGCTGATCCTGATACGCCACCGAGGCAGGTTCGCTATAGGCGCCCTTGCACAGTCGGACCCGCGAACCACTGCCCGACAACTCGCGGCAGTCCTGCTCGGTGCGACGCAGATACGACTGCACGACGACACCGAGCCACGGGAAGTCGGCACGCAACTCGGCCACGATCGCCATGCGCGAGTCGGTGGTCGTGTGGTCCTCTGCGTCCACCGTGACCCACACCCCGGCAGCCTGCGCTGCGGCGCACACCGTGCGAGCGTTCTCCGCGGCGACCGTCTTCCCGTTCGCCACACCGCACCCGAGCGCCGACAACTTCAGCGACACCTCGACCTGATGGGTGTCGTGCGGAAGATCGGCGATCAGATCGAGGTATTCCTGCACTGCGGCACGCGCACCCTCCGCATCGGTGGTGTCCTCGCCGAGGAAGTCCACCGATACGGCACGACCCGAATCCAGGAGCTTGCCCACCGCCTCGATCACGTCGACGCGTGTCGGACCCGCGACGAACCTGTCGACGAGCCCCTTCGTGATCGGAACCCCGGTGATCGCGCGCTCGATGTGCGGCGATCGGGCAGCGGCGAGAATCGCGGGCCGCAGTGGATTCGTCAGCAGTGTCGGCACACGCACGACACTCACCTGCCCATGTGCGGGTAACGGTGATCCGTGGCCGGAACGAACGTCTCCTTGATCGTGCGCGCCGACACCCACCGCAACAGATTCAGTTTGGATCCGGCCTTGTCGTTGGTCCCGGAAGCGCGTGCACCACCGAACGGTTGCTGCCCGACGACCGCACCCGTGGGCTTGTCGTTCACATAGAAGTTTCCGGCGGTGTACCGAAGCGAGCGGGTGGCCTGCTCCACCGCATGACGATCGTCGGCGATCACCGCGCCGGTGAGCGCGTACGGGGCGGCGGAGTCTGCCTCTTCGAGCACTTTCGTGAACGCGTCGGGAGCGGAATCGTCGTAGACGTGCACGGTGAGGATCGGGCCGAAGTACTCGGTGGTCATCGCCTCGTCCACCGGGTTGTCCGCAACCAGCACCGTGGGCCGCACGAAGTAGCCCACACTGTCGTCGTACTTTCCGCCCACGGCGATCTCGACACCGTCGGTGGTGCGTGCACGCTCGATCGCTCGCACACTCTTGTCGAACGCGCGACGGTCGATGAGGGCCCCACCGAAGTTGTCGAAATCGGTGACGTCCCCGTATGGGATCGCGTCGACCTCCGACAGGAACGAGTCCCGCATCCGCTGCCACAGGGACCGCGGCACGTAGGCGCGCGAGGCGGCCGAGCACTTCTGCCCCTGGTATTCGTAGGCGCCGCGGATCAGGGCCGTCTTCAGGACATCCTCGTCGGCGGAGGGGTGGGCAACGATGAAGTCCTTGCCGCCCGTCTCCCCCACCAGCCTGGGATAGCCGTGGTACCGACCGATGTTCGCGCCCACCTGACTCCACAATTTCTGAAACGCCGTGGTCGAGCCGGTGAAGTGGATACCCGCCAGCCGCGGATCGTTCAGCAGCACCTCCGAGACCGGTTCTCCCTTCCCCGTCACCAGATTGATGACACCCGGCGGCAGACCCGCCGCCTCGAGCACCTTCAACGTCCAATAGGCAGCGACGGTCTGTGTCGGCGACGGCTTCCACACCACTGTGTTCCCCATCAGTGCCGGCGCGGTCGGCAGGTTGCCGGCGATGGCGCTGAAGTTGAACGGCGTGATTGCGTAGACGAACCCCTCGAGGGGACGGTACTCGAGCCGATTCCACACGCCGGGCGACGAAATCGGTTGGTCGGCCAGAATCTGCCGGGCGAAGTGGACGTTGAAGCGCCAGAAGTCGACCAGCTCGCACGGTGCGTCGATCTCCGCTTGCTGCACCGACTTGGACTGTCCGAGCATCGTCGCGGCGGCAACGGTTTCACGCCAAGGGCCCGACATCAGGTCTGCAGCCCTCAAGATCACCGACGCTCGGTCGTCGAACGACAGGTCGCGCCAAGAAGGCGCAGCTTCGGTCGCCGCTTCCACCGCTGCATCGGCGTCCTCGTGGGTCGCATTGTGAAAGGTGCCGAGAACAGCAGAATGCCGGTGCGGTTGGACGACGTCTGTCGTCTCGCCGGTGCCCTTCCGGTGCTCGCCTCCGATGACGTGCGGAATCTCGATCGGGTTCGTCGCGAGTTCGGTGAGTGCCGAATGCATTCGTTCACGTTCGGGGCTTCCTGGTGCGTACGTGTGAACCGGCTCGTTGGCGGGCGCCGGAACCTGAGTGATCGCGTCCATAGACCTACCTCCTACACCGCCCGTATCTCCGGCTCGGCCAGCTATCTCTCTTCCCAGGCTAGCTACGCTCGACGTATGTCGGCACGAAACCGGGTCACGCCTTTCTCGGACATCGTCGCCGTGCCGTTGCGCGGCCTGTTCATGGGCAACCGGGGGTGTCTGCACAAGGACGGAGACATCGTTCGTCACCACGTAGGCAAGCGCTGGATCGTGTGCGAAACCGACTTCCGCGGACGTCGCGTCGAACAGTGGACGGAAGGTCGATACACCGTGTTGTTCTTCCACGACGAGGCCGTTGCCCTCGCGGCCGGGCACCGCCCGTGCGCCGAGTGTCGGCGTGGCCGGTACAACGAATTCCGGGCGGCGTGGGGCGGGACGCCGAGCGCCGACGAGATGGATGCGCAGCTGCACCGTGAGCGCCTCGGCGACCGCTGGAATGCGCCGTGGGAATCGCTTCCCGACGGAGCGTTCGTCGTCCACGACGGTGCTCCTGCGTTGGTATCGGGTAGGTATGTGGTTCCGTGGTCCACCGCCGGGTACGGGGCTCCTATCGAGCGCCCGCCGAAGGGATCGGTCACCGTGCTGACACCGCCGTCCACCGTTACTGCACTCGCCGCGGGTTACGCACCAGTTGTCGCGTTCGATACTGAATAGGTTTCAGCACTGAATACGTTTCAGCGACCCGAAGCACATTCGAGGTCAAGGAATCGGCGCACGCCAAGTTGCGCCTGCCCGTCGTTCGTGTGGGCGGCGCTACTCGGCATGACGCACGATCAGGCAGCGTGGGGTCCGGCCCTTTTACTGACGGTGGCGCGGTAGTTCGAGGGCAACGGTTCCGGCCGCACCCCGAACCGTGGTGGTGGCAGGAACCAGGGATGCCGGTCGGCGCCCATTCTGATTCCCCATTCCGAGTGATGCAACAACCGGTGGTGAAATCCGCACAACAACACCAGGTTGTCCATATTGGTGGGCCCGTGATCGGCCCAATGCTTGATGTGGTGCCCTTCACACCACGAGGCCGGTGCCCCGCAGTTCGGGAACGCACAACCGCGGTCACGGGCGACCAGGGCGCGGCGCTGTTTACCGGTGACCGTTCGCACGGTGTCACCCAGATCCAGCGGTGCACCATGCACGTCGACAACCACCGTGGACAGCAGGCAGTCACAGGACAGCAGGCGGGCCGTGTTCACCGTGATCGGGCCCATCCACGACGCCCACCCCACATGATCGCGTTCCGGGTCGGCGAACAGATCCTCGTACGCCTGCCGTTCGGACTGTGACTGCGGGCCTGAGTGTTCTGCCAGATCGGCGGCTTTCACCGTCACACTGATGTGCGGTTTCTGCCCGCCCTCGACCGGACCGATGCCGGACGCCAGATATCGGCGCAGCAGTTCGGTGAACCCGTCTGCTCGCCGCCGGGCCGGTGTTCGCGTATCAGGGGTGCCATCGGACGCCGGGCGAGGTTTCGACAACCCCGACAGGGCAGCGAGCAGCATCTCCCCCGTCACCGCATCCAGATCACCCTTGACGGACATGCGCCCGTTCAACGTTTTCGAGGCATGAAACTCGTTGCGCTCGGTGTCCTCGGCTGGCGGCGGGGTGTCGGATTCGAAAATGCGCTCGAGTTTCGAGATGACCGCGCGCACTGCATCGCTGGTGGCGGTTGGGCCTGTCGCTGACTCCAACAATGCATCCCGGCACGCCGACAATGCTTCCGCCGGCATTCCGGCCGGTGGCCTTTCGCAGAACCGCACGATCAACCCGGCATGCGCAATGGAAATGTCCCCGGAATCCAGGGCGGCGCCAACCTCCGGATGATCCCGCAACGCGACACCCAACGCGATCAACCTGCCTGCCGCACCCACTTCCAACAAGGTGTTGCACGCCAACCACATTTTGGTGCTGCGATATCCGAGCACATCCATCTTGCAGCGAGCATCGACCTCCGCCACCAGACGCACCCGACGGGCCTCCAAACCGGCAATCTCAGCCGACAACTCCAACACCGAGTCACACAACTGCCGATCCGCCAACTGCCACGACTCCGGCACATTCGTCGCCAACCGCAACGCGTCCGCCCGCAGTTGCTCGTCTACCCCGTGGTGTGAATCCCCCGACCCCATACACAAATCCTAGTTCGAACACCCGTTCGAGTCAATGGTTCACGATCAATCATCCGCCGTTTCGGAATACTGTCTGCATGAGCATCACACGCTGTGCTGAACTCTCCCCTGCTGCCTGGCTCGAAGAGCGAGGCGAACATTGGGACTACTTGGCCGCCAGAGGGCCGCGCTGTTTCGACAGGTACGCGCGTTTACGGTTCATCCCGGACCCGAGTTACCCAGGACAGAGCGAGAACGATGTGCGCGCCACCCCGGATGCCCTGTCGGATAACGAACAGATCGGGATCGTTCTAGCGGATCTTTCCGAGTACACCAACACTCCCGAGGACTGCTACTTCTGCATCTGGGACGGATGGCCGAGCTTCGATCCCCACGATCCGACCCCAAAGGTTTCGATCCCGAACCGCGACTATTTCGTGTTCCACGGAATGCTGAGCGATTTCGCCAATTGGGATGCTCAGATCCAAGCCCTACTGCGCTGGGACTTCGAAGCACCGATCCCTGCATTCGTGTGGCCGGCTGACCGCGCCTGGTGTGTTACCTGCGATATCGATCCCCACTTCGCCTCGATCGGCGCCGCCATCGATGCCATCGACCGACTCGTGACCAACCGCCACGTCGACATTGCCGTAGACGACCCTGACATCGAGCCGCCGTACTACAACTGAGGCGCGGGTCAACTCGACGTGACGCTTCCGCAGAGTTCACCGATCTGCGCCACGACCAGTTGAGACTTGGGGTCTACCCACACTGCACGACCGTCTCGCTCATTCGGTGCCGGTAGTCGTGGCCCCTCGATGGGCCACTGGACAAAGGGAAACCCGCCGCACAATTGATCCTGCACTTCCCCGGCGATCCACACGGTCAGTTCCAGCGCGGTTTTTTCGATGTGCGGACCACCGAACTCGAAGCCCCTCAATATGGTTGTTCCAGCGCTCTTGTGACGCGGCCGAGTTCCGGCTTCGAGCGCGACGTCACAAAAGCTGGTGTCACGGAGCGACACCCTCCACACGCAGTTCTCGATGTATGTATCCGGTCCATACCAACGGCACTGGAGATCTCGTCCCACGGCAAGACACGCATCGACGAAATTCGAGGGAATGGCATCCGATCCAACCGGTCCGGTGATCGGAAATCGCCAGACGTACAGGTAGTCCACTTCGGGCGGGAACATTCACTCAGCGTCGCATGTGGCCGGGATGCGGAACATGCGCATGCGGCACGCCGTGCGGTACTCCCGTACCGATCCGGGGTGGGTGCGATAGGGTCGCACGGCACGCTTTCCACCTCGGGGGGATCAACTTGAGCGAATTATTCGTCGTCACGGACGGCATTCGGGAGTACGGCAATACGGCGGCGCAGGCTGCCGAGCAGGTCGGTAGCGCGGGCGCCATCGACCTCGCCGCCAATCTGGCTGCACTTGCGCCCGTCCTCGGACCCATCGGCGCCGATTTCCTTGCCTCGTTCGCGAATGCGCAGACCATTCACGCGAAGCAGGTTGCGGCGCTGGCGCATCACTATGGGCAAACCGCTGCGGCCGCACACGCGACCGCCGAATCGTACGATTCCACCGACGGAGCCACGTCCTCCGCATTGGGCACAGTCGGCCAGGGTCTGGACGCAGCACAGGGAATTGGGGGCACCGCATGAGCGATCCGTATTCCGCCCCGCCGCAGACGGTCATGGACCTTCTTCAGGGCAGCCCGGTCGGCGAGGCCTTGAACACGCCGCTGCCTGCGACACCCATGGAAGCTCTGCAGAACTCGCCGCTGGGCCCACTGCTCGACACTCCCGTCGACGCCGCCGGGCTCCCGGTAGGCCCGGAGTTGCCGCCCCTGCCGCAACTCCCACCGCTACCGCCCAATCCGATCGACGCGATCCTTCAGGGCCTCCCGATACCGGCGCTGCCCGGGATCGACGAGTTGTTCAAGCCGTTGATGGATCTCGCTGGTTCGTTCGGTACCGGCTCCCTCGGCGCCTTCGATCCGACAGCGATCCTCAGCGCATCCTCGGGGATGATCGATCAAGCCATGTCGATGAGCATGACCGGCCTCAAGGTTCTCGACCAGGTCTGGGAGAGCGACGCTGCACAGGCTGCGCAGACACAGGGTCGACAGGCACAGGTCTCCGGAGCGGAACTCAGTGAGCGTGGGGACCAAATCTCCACCACGACACAAAGTGCGGCGGCGTCGGTCGCGCGCGGAAACGCCAACCTGGCGACGATCTCACAGTCGTTTGCGGCGACGGCCACGGCTGCCGCGCCCATGATCATGACACCGCCCGGGCAGGCCATGCTCCTGGCGTCCGCCGCAGAACACCTCAAAGCGGCCATCGGTGTCGTGACCAACACCCGAACCGAACTCAGTGAGCAGACACTGACGATGAACGGGCTCGCCGCCGAGGTTCCCGTACCGCCTCCACCGGCTGTTCCCGGAGCCATCGGCGGCCAGTCACCCTTCGCCCTGGCCAGCACCGTAATCGAGAAGGTCGGCCAGCCGATGATCTCGACCGTCACGAGCGGTATCGAAGAAATCGCGAGCACCCACGCTGCCGGCGTGTCAGCGGGCCTGCCATCCGGCTCCGATGCACCGTTACGGACGACACCGTCGGCCGCCGGAATCGGCGGTGGCGGTTCGGCCGGTGGCGCGCTGGGCGGCATCGGCGGCGGCATGATCGCAGGCGGAGCCGGCGCAGCGTTTCGCGGCCCGTCCGCACCTGCGGCACCCGCGGCCGCCGCAGCACCGGCTTCCGGTGCCGTCGGCGCCCCCACATCGGGGTCGACGATCGGTGGCGCCACCGGCAGCACGATGGGCGGCGCACCGATGGGTGGCATGGGCGCCATGGGTGCCGGCGCACGCGGCGGCGGAGACGACGAATCAGGTCGCAGCACGCCGAGTTACCTCGTCAATGCCGCCGATCAGAACGCCTTCGTCAGCGATCTGCCCATGGTTACACCGGCCGTCATCGGCGGCGAGGATCACGACGAGGATCCCTTCAGCGCCCCGTCCTGACGATCCGAACCGGGCGACACGGTGGTGTGCAGCAGAATCATCTGCTGCACACCACCGTTTTGCTCAAGCGGTCAGCTCGGCAACCTCGTGATCCGTCAGCACTGCCCGTGACGAGCCGCCGGTCGACTTCACCAAGGCGACGGCGCGGTAGAGCGGCCGATCCCCGAGCGCCGCATCCCGCGCTTCCGCCCGCAGCTGTTCGATGAGCACCGATGCGATCGCGACGGCAGGCACCGATTCACTGCGCGACAACGCATCCGCGAGGCCACGCAGGCCGAGAATCTCGAGCTCGCGGCCACCGTCATCCGTGTACAACGCGAGCGGAACCGCAACGGACCCAGCAGAATCGGTGATGCGAATACTCACCTCGCTCACGCGACCGCACCGGACGTGAAGTTCGGCGCCGATCGCCGCTGCCACGTCGACATGCCGTGCACGAAAGCCTCCGGTCGAGCGGATCACGTTATCTTGCAGCGTGATTCCTCTCCGAAGTGCAATGAGTGCAGGCAGCGCAGTAGGCAAAGCCACGATTGCGCCGACCGCCACCCCTACCCAGAACTGGGTGAACACGGCAACTACAGCGCCGATCACCACGCCGAGGAGCGCCGCACCCAGTGCCACCTTCTTCAGTCGCGGGGCGATCAGCGACATCGGCACGAGGTCGAGGGAGACCTGATCCCTCCCGTCACCCACCGAGTATCGCTTTCACCTCGGCAACTACATCGGTGACTGCGCTGGTGTGCTGTTCGCCTGTACCGAGGTTCTTGAGAACGATTGCACCCTCTGCCAACTCTCGCTCACCGAGCATGAGCGCAACCTTCGCACCCGAACGGTCTGCGACCTTCATCCCCGCCTTCGCGCTACGGTCTCCGTAGACGAGATCCACCCGGACTCCCTCGGAGCGCAGTTGATGTGCGATCACCACGAGCTTGGCCTTGGCCTCTGCCCCGAGCGGGACGCCGAAAACCTCACAACGAGCCGGTGTGGTGGCCGACTTTCCTTCTGCCTCGAGCGCGAGGATGGTCCGGTCGACGCCCAGTCCGAAGCCGATTCCGGAGAGTTTCTGTCCTCCGAGCTGCGACATCAGACCGTCATAGCGGCCCCCACCACCGATTCCGGACTGTGCACCCAGTCCGTCGTGAACGAATTCGAAGGTGGTTTTCGTGTAGTAGTCGAGTCCGCGCACCATTCTCGGATTGATTACGTACGGGACGCCCAGGGCATCCAGATGCGCCAGAACCTCGTCGAAGTGGGCTTTCGCCGAATCGGAGAGATGGTCGAGCATCAGCGGGGCATCCGCAGTCAACTCACGCACCGCAGGGCGCTTGTCGTCCAGAACGCGAAGTGGATTGATCTCGGCGCGCCGCCGGGTCTCCTCGTCCAGCGGCAGGGCGAACAGGAACTCCTGTAGCCGCTCCCGATACTGCGGCCGACAGGTGTCGTCTCCGAGAGAGGTGATCTCGAGTCGGAAGTCTTCCAGTCCCAACCCCCGGAATCCTGCATCGGCAACAGCTACGACCTCTGCATCCAGTGCGGGATCGTCCACACCGATCGCCTCGACGCCCACCTGCTGAAGCTGGCGATAGCGGCCGGCCTGCGGCCGCTCGTACCGGAAAAAGGGGCCGTTGTAGCTGAGCTTTACCGGCAACTGTCCACGATCGAGACCGTGCTCGATGACGGCACGCATGACGCCCGCGGTGCCCTCCGGGCGCAGTGTCACCGAGCGATCACCCCGGTCGGCGAACGTGTACATCTCTTTGCTCACCACATCGGTCGACTCACCGACACCGCGCGCGAACAGCCCGGTGTCCTCGAAGATCGGCAATTCGATGTGTCCGTATCCCGCGAGGCGTGCTGCACGGGTCAGACCGTCACGTACGGCAACGAACTCGGCCGACAGCGGCGGTACGTAGTCCGGAACGCCCTTGGGCGCAGAAAAGGTGCTGGCTTTGCTCACGATCGCCTAGTTTCCCTCTGTTGTGGTCTGCATGTCGAGCAGAAACGGATTCGATTGCCGCTCGGCGCCGATCGTCGTCGAGGCGCCGTGGCCCGGCAGGATCACAGTCGCATCGGAGCACGGCAGCAACTTCTCGGCGATCGACTCGAGCAGCTGCTCGTGACTTCCGCCCGGCAGATCCGAGCGGCCGATCGATCCCTGGAAGAGCGTATCCCCGGTCAACGCCACCTCGAGTGGTCCGTTCTCGGTATGCGCGACAGTCTTGAAAACCACCGAACCGCCGGTGTGTCCCGGCGTGTGCACGACGTCGAAATCGATACCCGCATGTTCGAGCCGATCGCCATCGCTCAATTCCACGACCGTATCCGGTTCGGTGAACTCGATTCCCTCGATGAACTGCTTCATCGTCGGCCCGATTCCGCGGCCCGGGTCGGACAACATGTACCGATCCTCCGGGTGAATGTAGGCCGGAACACCGTATTTGTCGCAGACTGGTTTCACGGACCACACGTGGTCGAGATGCCCGTGAGTCAAGAGCACCGCCGTAGGCGTCAGATTCGACTGCGTCAGGAACTCGACCAGCGGTTCCGTCGCATCCTGGCCGGGATCGACGACCACGCATTCCGTGGCGTTCGGTAGTGCAAGGACGTAACAGTTGGTCTGAAACATCCCGGCCGGAAATCCTGTGACGAGCACCAGCGTCGCTCCTAGATCGTCTCGGTGGTTGGTTGATCTACCGTCGACACAGCCTATGCTGCCGCCCGCAGAACCCGTTCTCAGGTTCGGATGGCAGACTCGGACGGCGAATGTGCCGGGGTCGGCGCAGAACCCGAGTACCTGACACCGAACGATCACGGGAGGACCGCGTAGTGCCGAGCAACGAGCAACGCAGGGAAGCTGCCAAACGGAAACTCGAGCGGCAGCTCGAGCACCGAGCTCAACGCACACGCAAGCGCAAACAGTTGGCGATCGCGGGGTCCGTGGTGGGCGTCGTTGTCGTCGTGGCCGTCGGTGCCATCGCGTTCACGGTCACCCGCGGCGACGATTCGGAACAGACCGTGTCCGCTGCTCCCGAGGCGGGTGTGATGCCGACCAGCCGGTCGGAGCCGCTGCCCGACACTGTCTCGTGCTCGTACCCGGAGTCCGGCCAACCGGCCGCGAAGGAGGTCGAGCCGCCGCGTACCGAAGGCATCGACACGACCGTCGAAGAGGTCAGTGTGAGCATGGAGACGACGCAGGGCAATATCGGTCTCATCCTGGACAACGCGAAGTCGCCGTGCACGGTCAACAGTTTCTTGAGCCTGGCGGGCAAGGGATACTTCGACAACACGCCGTGCCATCGTCTGGTCACCAGCGGGTTGAAGGTGTTGCAGTGTGGCGACCCGACCGGAAGTGGCACGGGTGGGCCAGGATACGGATTCGACAACGAGTTCCCCACGGATCAGTACGACCAGTCCGATCCGGCCCTGCAACAGCCCGTGACCTATCCCCGCGGCACCATCGCCATGGCCAACAGCGGCCAGCCGGGAAGTAACGGAAGTCAGTTCTTCCTCGTGTACGGAGATTCACAGCTTCCGCCGCAGTACACGACTTTCGGGACGATCGACGAAACCGGACTCGCCACGATCGAGAAGGTCGCAGCTGCCGGCGACGACGGGTCGATGGCGGCCGGAGGCGGTAAACCCAACCTTCCGATCGACATCACCTCTGTAAGGATGGACTGATGAAACGCACCGCCCTCATGGCTGCCGGCCTCGGCCTGGCCCTGGCTCTGACCGCTTGTTCCGACGATTCCGGTGATTCGGCCGCGAACGCCTCGAGCACCACGCCCGCGGCGACCACGTCCAGCGCGGCTGAAGAGCCAGCTATCGACAAGTCGCAGTTCGGCTCGCTACCGCCGGTTCCGGAGCCCGCTGCCGCCACGGTTTCATGCAATTACGCCACCGGGGGTGCGCCGCCCGCACGCGAGGTCACTCCCCCGCCGGCCGCCGACGTTGCCGCGCAGGGCGCCGTGAACATCGATCTCGCGACCAGCGTGGGACCGATCGGCCTCGAGTTGTCGCGGGACAAAGCCCCGTGCACGGTCAACAGTTTCGTCTCTCTCACCGAACAGGGCTACTACGACGACAGCCCGTGTCACCGCCTCGTAACCGGCCAGGGCCTCCAAGTGCTGCAGTGCGGCGACCCGACCGGCACCGGCACCGGCGGCCCCGGCTACCAGTACGACACCGAATACCCCGAAACCGCATACGCTGCAGGTGACCCCCAGCTTCGACAGCCCGTGATCTACCCACGCGGCACCATCGCCATGGCCAACACCGGGCAACCGGGCAGCAACGGCGGCCAGTTCTTCCTGGTCTACGCCGACTCCTTCCTACCGCCGACCTACACGGTGTTCGGCACCATCGACGAAGCCGGACTGGAGACCATCGAGAAGGTTGCGGCAGAAGGCGACGACGGTTCGATGGCTGCCGGTGGCGGTAAGCCGAACATGGACGTCCAGATCGAGACGGTGACGGTCGCCTGACGCACCGAACACCTGATCCCACCACGAAGGGGCTGCCTCCGATGAACTCGGATGCAGCCCCTTCGTGGTAGCGGTCGGCAGGTCTGCTGTCGCGCCCGCCCTGCTGTCGTTCGTCCTACGCTGCGGACGTCACGCGGTACACGTCGTACACACCCTCGACGTTTCGGACCACGTTCAAGACGTGCCCCAAGTGCTTCGGGTCGCCCATCTCGAACGTGAACTTGCTGACCGCCACTCGATCACCGGAGGTGGTCACCGATGCCGACAGAATGTTGACCTTCTCGTCGGCAAGCACCTTCGTCACGTCGGACAGCAGTCGGTGCCGGTCGAGCGCCTCGATCTGAATGGCCACCAGGAACACCGACGACGGTGACGGCGCCCATTCGACCTCGATGATGCGTTCGGATTGCTCCTGCAGGGAATCGGCATTCGTGCAGTCCGTACGGTGCACGCTCACCGCACCGCCCCGGGTCACGAAGCCCATGATTTCGTCGCCGGGCACCGGCGTACAGCACTTGGCGAGCTTCGCGACGGTGCCCGGTGCACCTGGCACGAGCACGCCGGCATCACCGGGCGTACGCGGCCGCATCGGAACCGTCGACGGGGTGGAGCGCTCCGCCAGCTCCTCTTCGACGTCACCGACTCCGCCGAGGTGTGCGACCAGCCGCTGAACGACATGTTGCGCCGAGACATGATGCTCGCCCACCGCGGTGTACAGCGCAGACACGTCCGCATAGCGAAGCTCGTGGGAAATCGACGCCACGGACTCCGCACTCATCAACCGCTGCAATGGCAGACCGACACGGCGCACCTCTTTGGCGATCGCTTCTTTGCCGTGTTCGAGCGCTTCCTCGCGCCGTTCCTTCGCGAACCACTGCCGAATCTTCGTCTTGGCGCGTGGAGACACCACGAACGTCTGCCAGTCGCGGCTCGGGCCCGCGTTCGCCGCCTTCGACGTGAAGACCTCGACCACTTCACCGTTGTCGAGTTTTCGTTCGAGTGCGACGAGCCGGCCGTTCACGCGCGCACCGATACACCTGTGCCCCACTTCGGTGTGGACCGCGTAAGCAAAGTCCACCGGTGTGGAACCGGCCGGCAACGTGACCACATCGCCCTTGGGGGTGAAGACGAAGATCTCCTTGACTGCCAGGTCGTACCGCAAGGATTCGAGGAATTCGCCAGGATCCGCGGCCTCACGCTGCCAGTCGAGCAGTTGCCGCATCCAGGCCATGTCGTCGACCTCGGCGACGTCACCGGAATGACGGCCTTTGGTTTCCTTGTATCGCCAGTGCGCCGCGATACCGAACTCGGCGGTGCGATGCATCTCGTGGGTGCGAATCTGCACCTCGAGTGGTTTGCCCTCGGGACCCACCACGGTGGTGTGCAGCGACTGGTACACGCCGAAGCGCGGTTGTGCGATGTAATCCTTGAAGCGGCCCGCCATCGGCTGCCACAGCGAATGCACGACGCCGACTGCGGCGTAGCAGTCTCGCACCTCGTCACACAGAATGCGCACCCCGACGAGGTCATGGATATCGTCGAAGTCTCGACCCTTGACGATCATCTTCTGATAGATGGACCAGTAGTGCTTCGGCCGTCCCTCGACGACCGCACTGATACGGGAAGCACCGAGAGTTGTGTTGATCTCCGCCCGGACCTTGGCGAGATAGGTGTCGCGTGACGGTGCCCGATCTGCGACCAAGCGCACGATCTCGTCGTATTTCTTGGGGTGGAGAATGGCGAACGACAGGTCCTCGAGTTCCCACTTGACCGTCGCCATGCCCAGCCGATGGGCCAATGGCGCGATCACTTCCAAGGTTTCGCGTGCTTTTCGAGCTTGCTTCTCGGGTGGCAGGAAACGCATTATCCGCATGTTGTGGAGACGGTCGGCCACCTTGATCACGAGGACCCGTGGGTCGCGCGCCATCGCGATGATCATCTTGCGGATGGTTTCGCCCTCGGCCGCGTTACCCAGAACCACCTTGTCGAGCTTCGTCACGCCGTCGACGAGATGGGCGACCTCGTCACCGAATTCGCGCGTCAACTGGTCGAGCGAGTACCCGGTGTCCTCCACGGTGTCGTGCAGCAGTGCCGCAACCAACGTGGTGGTGTCCATACCGAGCTCGGCGAGGATGCTCGCCACCGCCAAGGGATGAGTGATGTACGGGTCGCCTGACTTGCGTCGCTGACTCGCGTGCCGCTCCTCGGCCACGTCGTAGGCGCGCTGCAGAAGAGCCAGATCCGCTTTCGGGTACAACTCGCGGTGCAAACTGACGAGCGGCTCGAGTACCGGCCGAATCGTCGTGTTCCGCTGCCCGGTGATCCTGCGGGCCAACCGGGCTCGCACGCGTCGCGAAGCCGATGTGGGGACCGCCGTACTCTGCGCGCCTTTCGCCGTGTCGGAGTTCGGGCGCTCGGCCGACTCGGGTGACGTCGACGCAGCTGAATTTTGGGGCTCGATATCCCGAGAATCCCGGTTCTGAGAAACGGGGTTATGGGCCATGCCGTCACCTCCTCCACACGAATGGCTCCGGCGCGTTCGTGCTACCGCTGACGTTTTACGGAATCAACACTAATACTCACGCTGTCGACACGGAGAACAGCGGATACTTTTCGAGGTGTCGGCGTCCGTCGAGCGCAGCGATCTCGAGGACCACGCATACCCCGACGACCTCCGCACCTGCGGATTCGATGAGACGAGCAGTAGCCGCCAACGTTCCTCCCGTGGCCAATACGTCGTCGACGACGAGAACCCGCTTACCGCGCAGGTCTACGGCACTCGCAGGAATTTCGAGTGTGGACGACCCGTATTCGAGCGTGTACGACTCGGCAATGACCGGGGGCGGCAGCTTCCCCGACTTTCGCACGGCGACGACGCCCGCGCCCAAGGCGAGGCCGACTCCCCCACCCAGCAGGAATCCGCGGGCGTCGATCGCAGCGATGGCGTCCACCTCCGACGCGCGCGCTGCGAACTCGTCCACGATCGACCGGTATGCGTCAGCGTCCGCGAACACCGGCGTGAGGTCGGCGAACCGTACACCTGAGTGCGGAAAGTCTTCGACCCAGTGGGTCAGCCTCCGGACAGCGTCGGCTGCGGTGGAGGGCTCGGCGGTCCGCTCGCTCATCCGCGCAGCACCCACCTGTCCATGTTCCATCCGGCGCCGGCGCGAGTGCCGTTGGGCAGCACCTCACTCATACCGTGGCCGAACGCGTTGATTCTCAGTTGCTCGAACAGGGGAACGGTCGGCACCTCGTTCCACAGGATGTTCTCTGCCTCGGTCGAAATGTTCAGGCGAGTCTCGGTGCCGCCGTCCACAGCCAATTGGTCGACGATCTGATCGATCCGGCCGTTACCGAATCCCCCGAAGTTCGATCCACTCCCGGTGCGCAACGCGTAGGCGGCGGTTGTGGGCGCCGCCGTACCACCGGCACCCTGCACTCCTGCCGTTCCGCCCAGGACCGCGTCCACGAGGCCTTCCCGCAACATGGCGGGACGGAAATCAGGAGAGCTCGCATCCTCCACGGTGATGCCGGCCGGGCCGCATGCCGCGGAGACTGCCTCCACGATTGCGGCCCTTCGCGCATCCGGCCCGAGATACCCGACACGGACGGTCAGATTCTCGAGACCCGCCGCGTCGAGTTCCCTGCGAACGGCTCCGGGATCGGGCTGGCGATATCTGCCTCCGGCCGTCGCGGCCACCGCGGGATAGATCAGCGTGTCGGGTGCTGTGAACCGAGCATCCACCGGGCCGTCGACCCGAGTCTTCAGCGCTTCTGAATCTGTAGGCGAACCGAAGTCGGCAGCCAGATCGTCACGAGGAATGCACGCAGCGAACGCTCTCCGTGCCGCTGCCGACGCGAAATCGCCCCCGGTCGAGAGCACGAACTGCTCGAGGTTCCGCGACGCCGTCTCGATGACGTCGAATCCGCCGAGATCCAGTCCGTCGATCGAACCGGCGGCAACGTCGACCACCTGTACGTCCCCGTTGTCGATGTGGGACTTCATCTGGTCCGACTTGGGCCAGACGACGATGCGCGACGTCTCGGGCTTGTTACCCCACCACAGCTCGTTCGCGGTCAGCACGAGACCGTCCTCCACGCTGTAGGACTCGATCTTGTACGGACCGGAGGAGGGAAACAGTGCCAGGTCCAGCTCACCCGGTACGAGGTTCCATCCCGTGTTCCAGAAGTCGGCGATCCGCGTCAGTGCCTCAATGTCCGCATTTTGGACGGCGCCGACCACATCCGTTCCCGTCGCGGTCCCCACCACGTGGGCGGGCATGATCGCGGTGGCACCGAACAACGACCGCCAGTCGACGAACGACCTACCGGGCTCGAATACCACCAGCGCCTGCTTTGCACCCGGCTGGCAGTCGACGCGCTGGATGTCCGAGTACCCGGCCGTACTCGCCGCATCGAACAACTGCTGTCCGTCGGCGGTGAAGTTGCCGCTGTTGGCCGCCCAGGTGAGAACAAGGTCGTCACACGTCACGGGCACTCCATCGGAGTACACGGCCGATTTGTTGATCGTGTAGGAGACGGTCAGGGTTTCACCGGGGACCGTTCTGGCCGTCCCGACATCCGTGTCTGCGATCGGTCCGCCCTCGGGGCCGGTGAACGTGAACCCGGGAAGGACCCGTCCGAACGCCTGGTGGGCGCCCGATGCGGCGCCGTCGACGGTGGCGGCGTTGTATGTGGTGATGGTGTTGTCGATCGCGTAGCCGATCGACGGAATCTGCTCGCCTTCCGACGAACACGACACCGCCAGGCTCGCAACGAGTGCTGTCGCCAACACCCCGACCGCCGGCGCAGCGATCCTCCTGCCGCGTCGGCGATCGGTGACCGAGGTCGGGTCGACCTGTGATTCGGGCATGTATCAGTGCCTTCTCTTGTGTCGCTTTCCGGTTGGTCGCGCACCCGGCAGGGGTGCGCCCGAAGACGGCAACGGGCCGTGTCCTGCCACCGCTACGGAATCCGATACCAGTGGTGACCTCGAGCTCGCCGCTTCCCGCTTGGCGAGCACCTTCCGGGTGTGACCTGCCACCGGTCCCCACCGCTCCTTGATCGACACCAGCAACGGGGTGGCGAAGAAGATCGACGAGTACGCGCCGACGACGATGCCGACCAACTGCACGAGTGCCAGGTCCTTGAGCGTTCCCACACCCAGCATCCATACCGCCACCACCATCAATGCGACGACGGGCAGAACCGAGATCACCGTGGTGTTGATCGAACGCATCAACGTCTGGTTCACGGCAAGGTTGGCCTGCTCCGCGTACGTGCGACGATGCAAGTGCAGGATCCCCCTCGTGTTCTCTTCGACCTTGTCGAACACCACCACCGAGTCGTACAGCGAGAAGCCCAGAATGGTCAGAAGGCCGATCACCGTGGCAGGAGTGACCTCGAAGCCGACGATCGCGTACACACCGGCGGTGACGATCATGTCGAAGAACAACGCCGCAATCGCGGCGATCGCCATGTCTCGTTCGAATCGGATCGCGATGTACACACTCACAATGACCAGGAACACCAGGAGCGCGATCAGTGCCTTGTCGGTCACCTGACCGCCCCACGTTTCGCTGACGTCGGCGAAACTGATCGCGTTCTTGTCGGGAGCACCGTCGACGCCCTGCGGGGTGAACTCTGCGAACAGCGCGTCCTGCAGTGTGCGGATCTGGGTGTTGTCGAGCGACTCGGAACGAATCTGCACGGTCGCAGTCGCTCCTGAGCCCACTACCTGCACGGCCTCACTCTCGAAGCCGAGTGCATCCGAGAACACCGCTTCGACCTGGCTGGTGTCGATATCGTCACCGGCCGGGAACTGGATCCGTGAACCACCTTCGAAATCGATTCCGAGGGTGAATCCGCGTATCGCGATGCCGAGGATCGCAATCAACACGATCGAACCCGTCAGCAGGTAATAGAAACGTCGCCGGCCTACCACCTGGAAGGCGCCGGTACCCGTGTACAAGCGAGACAGCACGCTGTGTTTGGGCATGGACCGTTGGTCTACGCCCGTGTCCGTCATTGCGGAACCGGAATCGGTTTCGGACGCCGTTGTGGTCGGTTCGCTCATGCTCGTGACTCCTTCGCCGACGCGGCGGCAACCTTGCGTTCCCTGGCAACCTGCTGCACTGCGCCCAGCCCGTTCACTCCCGGCTTCGACCAGAAGGCGGAGCGGGACGCGAGATGAACCAGCGGCCAGGTCACCAAGAACACGACGACGACGTCGAGGATCGTGGTCAGGCCGAGCGTGAACGCGAATCCGCGAACCTGTCCGACGGCCAGAACGTAGAGAACAGCGGCAGCAATGAAGCTCACCGCGTTACCGGACAGGATGGTACGACGGGCTCGGGCCCAACCGCGCGGCACGGCCGAGCGGAAGCTGCGTCCCTCGCGCATCTCGTCCTTGATCCTCTCGAAGAACACGACGAACGAGTCTGCCGTCATACCGATACCGATGATCAGACCAGCGATACCCGCAAGATCCAGCGTGAAATTGATGTAGCGGCCGAGCAACACCATGATCGCGTACACGGCCAGACCCGACAGCACCAACGACATCGCCGTCAGTACGCCGAGCATCCGGTAGTAGAGCAGCGCATAGAGGAAGACGCAGATCAATCCCACGAGCCCGGCAATCAGACCAGCCTCGAGCGACGCCAGTCCCAGCGTCGCCGACACGGTCTCGGCCTCCGACGCCGCGAAGGACAGGGGCAGCGAGCCGTACTTCAGCGTGTTGGCCAACTCCCGGGCCTGGTCTGCGTTGAACGTACCGGTGATGGAAGTGGCACTGCCTGCAGGAGTTGCTCCCTGAATCTGCGGTGCACTCACGACCTTCGAGTCGAGCGTGAACGCGGCCTGCTTCCCGATGTTCTCACGGGTGAACTTCGCCCAGGTGTCGCTTCCCTCCGAATCGAACGTCAGGCTGACCTCGTGCCTCGACTGTTGCGCGTTGTAGCCGGAGCTGGCGTCGTCGATCTGTTGTCCGTCGATGATCGACGGACCGAGCAGGTACACCGCCTGCCCTTCCGTGTCACAGGCGACGAGCGGAAGTGCGGGATCGTCGTTGCCACGCAATGGATCGGGAACCGAGCAATCCAGTGATGCCATGGCCTGTTGCTGGATCGCCGGATCGGTGCTCTGGCGCATCTCGCGTGCCTGCGTGATCTCGTCGGACGCATCGGGAGTCTGCTCACCGGCCGCGGGCTCCCCAACAGGTGCGGGGCTCGGCTCCGGGGTGTTCGGGTCCTGTGCGGGGAACGGCCGATTCTGCGGTTCAGGTGCGACCGGCGCCCCCGCCCCTGGCGCAGGAGCTTCTGCATCGGGCGCTGGAGCTTCGGCGGCGGGCGCCGGAGCTTCGCCGGGGACAGGAACTTCACCTGGTACTGGAACCTCACCGGGCGCCGTGCCAGGCGCGGGTGCCTCAGCGGGTGCGGGTGCGGGTGCGGGTGCGGGTGCGGGTGCACCCGGAGCCTGGGCCGACAGCACGGGCCGGATGTACAGCCGCGCCGTCTGGCCAAGCGTTCGTGCCTGGTCGCCGTCGTCGCCGGGCACCGTGATCACAAGGTTGTCACCGTCGATGACGACCTCGGATCCGCTGACGCCGAGACCGTTCACACGTGTTTCGATGATCTGCTGTGCCTGACGAAGGCTCTCCTCTGTCGGAGCACTCCCGTCAGGGGTGCGCGCAGTCAGCGTGACACGCGTTCCGCCCTGCAGATCGATGCCGAGCTTCGGCGTCGGGGATTTGTCGCCAGTGAAGAACACCAGGGCATACAACACCGCGATCAACACCGCAAAAACGGTGAGGTACCGGGCGGGATGCACCGATCCGCTGGAAGGTGCCACGATTTTTATGTCTCCTCGGTACTTACAGTTCGATGGGAATTACGCATGAATCGGGAACTACCCGTCTATCGACGGGTCAGGCGTTGCGCGAGCCCGAGTCGACCGCTACTTCGCCGAGCGCGAATTTCCTGCGTCGGAGCCGTATTCCACAGCCGACGAGGCGTTCTCTTCGATTACAGTTCCGGCCGCGGTGTCCGAATCGTCCTGCTCCTCGGAGTCCTCGTCCACCAAGTGCTCACGAACCACTGCCCGCGACCACGTGGTGACCACTCCTGGAGCGATCTCGAGATCCATCGTGGTGTCCGTCAGACCCGCAACCGTGCCGTGCAGGCCTGCCGTAGTGAGAATCCGATCCCCTACCTGCAGCGAATCCTGCAACGCGGCGGCCTCGGCCATCGCCTTCTTCTGCCTGCGCATGCCCAGGAACATCGGCACGAGCAGGGCAAGGATCAGGAGCGGAAAAAGAAAGTCCATCTTTGTGTCAACCTCAGGAGAGTCGCGGAAATCATCGCCACGAGGGTCCCGGATGGACCGACGCAGTACACCAGTGTGCCATCTCTCAGAACAACGGTGCTTGTGGCTCGTTGACACGGACGTCGATTCCACTGGCCGTGGCGTCCGGGGGCGGGGTGAGACCCAGCTGTGACCAGGCAGCGGCGGTGGCTACCCGACCTCGTGGCGTGCGGGCCACCAACCCTGCACGCACCAGGAACGGCTCACACACCTCTTCTACGGTGGACGGCTCCTCCCCCACGGCCACCGCCAGCGTCGAGACACCGACAGGTCCGCCGCCGAAGCTGCGCACCAACGCGCTCAGAACCGCCCTGTCGAGGCGATCCAGACCGAGCTGGTCGACGTCGTAGACGGCCAGTGCTGCCCGGGCAATCTCGCGGGTGACCACACCATCTGCGCGAACCTCCGCGTAATCGCGTACCCGGCGCAGGAGACGATTCGCGATACGGGGCGTGCCGCGGGAGCGTCCGGCGATTTCCGAACTGGCGGCATCTCCGAGTTCGATTCCGAGAATCCCGGCCGAGCGGAGCAGGATCCGCTGCAACTCGGCCGGTTCGTAGAAGTCCATGTGCGCCGTGAAGCCGAAGCGATCACGCAAGGGGCCCGTCAATGCGCCCGACCGGGTGGTGGCGCCGACGAGTGTGAACGGTGCGACCTCGAGCGGAATGGACGTCGCGCCCGGGCCCTTGCCCACTACGACGTCGACCCTGAAGTCCTCCATTGCGAGGTACAGCATCTCCTCGGCGGGCCGCGCGATGCGGTGAATCTCGTCGATGAAGAGCACGTCGCCTTCCACGAGATTGCTGAGCATTGCCGCGAGATCTCCGGCCCGTTCGAGCGCCGGACCTGAGGTCAGCCGCAGGGAAGTGCCGAGTTCGGCGGCAATGATCATCGCCATACTGGTCTTGCCGAGGCCGGGCGGACCGGACAGCAGGATGTGGTCGGGCGTACCGCCGCGCTGCTTCGCACCGGAAAGGACGAGCTGAAGTTGCTCGCGCACACGGGGCTGACCGATGAAATCACCGAGAGATTTCGGACGCAGGCTGCCTTCGACGTCGCCGTCACCGGCAACCAGGTCCGGGGACACCTGAGATTCGCCGGCGAACTCTGCTGACGGCACATCGGGTTCTTCCGCCGGCATGTTCATCGCGACTTGCCCAGATAGGACAGGGCCGAGCGCAGCGCGCGAGCCGTATCCGCATCAGGTTCTGCCGTAAGGACGGCATCGGTGGCCGGCTCTGCCTGTTTCAGGGTGAAGCCGAGGCCGACGAGCGCGTCCACGATCTGTTCGCGAACAGAGCCGGGCACGCTGACTCCGGATGTGACCGAACCGCCAGTGGCAACGGATCCATCGGCCCGGGGCACTGCGTCGACCTTGTCGCGCAACTCCACCACCATCCGTTCGGCACCGCGCTTACCGATTCCCGGAACCCGCGTCAACGCCGAAACATCGCCTTGGGCCAGGGCCGTGCGGAGTGCATCGGGTTCGAGAACAGCGAGAGTGGCCATCGCCAACCGAGGACCCACACCGGACACGGTTTGCAGTAGGCCGAAGAGTTCCTTCGATTCACCGTCCGCGAACCCGTACAGGGTCATCGAGTCCTCGCGCACGATCATCGCAGTGACGAGACGAGTTTCGGATCCCCGCGCCAACGTGCCGAGCGTGACGGGTGTGGCATTGATTCGGTAGCCGACGCCCGCCGACTCGATCACCACGTGGTCGAGAGCAATATCGACCACCTCTCCCCGTACGGACGCGATCATCGTGTACCTGCCTTCTTCGTTCGAGTGCCCGCCTGAGCCAGCCGTGACTGATAGCGACGCTTCTGTTCGGCCGCGGCGGCTTCCGCCTTCGCCATCCGTTCGATCATGGGCGCGCGCCAGCAGTGACAGACTGCCAGAGCCAGCGCGTCGGCAGCATCCGCCGGTTTGGGCGCCGTCTCCAATTTCAGAATCCGCGTAATCATTGCGGTCACCTGCGCCTTGTCGGCGGAGCCGCTTCCGGTCACGGCGGCTTTCACTTCACTCGGGGTGTGAAAACACACAGGAATTCCCCTACGCGCAGCGGCGAGGGCCACCACCCCACCCGCCTGTGCCGTCCCCATCGCCGTCCTGACGTTGTGCTGCGAGAACACCCGCTCCACGGCAACCACATCAGGGCGGTACCGGTCCATCCAGGACTCGGCGGCCTCCGCCACCTTCAGTAGCCGCAACGCGAGATCGAGATCGGCGGGTGTACGGACCACGTCGACGGCCACCGGCGAGACCGTTCGACCCTTGCCTCCGTCGACAACCCCGAAGCCGCACCGTGTCAGCCCAGGATCGACCCCGAACACCCGCACACGAACCCCTCTCGACTCCGAACAGTTGTTCGACAGCCTAGCGGCGAGGGCAACCCAATCCGTGAACCAACACGCAGCCACCAGCTCGGTCGGCACGAAAAAGGGGTGGACCGCCGTGCGATCCACCCCTTTTCGACCAACCGAACTTCAGTCCTCGTCGAGCTCCGCGAGCACCTCGTCGGACAGGTCGATGTTCGTGTAGACGTTCTGAACGTCGTCGGAATCCTCGAGGGCATCCACGAGCTTGAACACCTTGCGTGCCGCATCGGCGTCGAGCGGAACCTCCACCGACGCCCGGAAGTCCGCTTCTGCCGAGTCGTAGTCGATGCCGGCTTCCTGCAATGCTGTACGCACCGCGACGAGATCGCCCGGCTCACTGACGATCTCGAAGTTCTCACCGAGGTCGGTGACCTCTTCCGCACCTGCGTCGAGAACTGCGCCGAGAACGTCGTCTTCCGACTGCTCACCCTTTTCGAGCGTGACCACGCCCTTGCGGGTGAACAGGTACGCGACGGAACCCGGGTCGGCCATGTTGCCGCCGTTGCGCGTCATCGCGGTGCGAACCTCGCCGGCCGCACGGTTGCGGTTGTCGGTAAGGCACTCGATGAGCACCGCGACACCACTGGGTCCGTAGCCCTCGTACATGATGGTCTGCCAGTCGGCACCGCCGGCTTCTTCACCTGCACCGCGCTTACGCGCCCGCTCGATGTTGTCGTTGGGGACCGACGTCTTCTTCGCCTTCTGAATGGCGTCGTACAGAGTGGGATTGCCCGCCGGATCGCCACCGCCGGTACGAGCCGCCACCTCGATGTTCTTGACCAGCTTCGCGAATGCCTTGCCACGTTTGGCATCGATCGCGGCCTTCTTATGCTTGGTGGTGGCCCATTTGGAGTGGCCGCTCATGCGTTTCAAGCCCCTTTCCCGCTGCCTTCGGCACGCCGTATGCGCGTTTACAGCCTTGACGATGTTACTCGCACCTTCGACGCGAACGCAGGTACCGCCTCCATGCACGAAGACCCTGATGAATCTGTGACGTCTTGTTCGCATACAATGCAAACATGTTGATGCGGGTGGACCACGGATCCCACGTACCGCTGAGTGAGCAGATCGCCACCGCCGTTCGCGGCGCGTTCCTGCGCGGCGAGGTGGTCCCCGGGCAACGACTTCCGTCGGCGCGGGCACTGGCCGAGTCCGTCGACGTCAACCTCCACACCGTGCTTCGTGCGTACGCAGCGCTTCGAGACGAGGGGCTCATCGAGTTGCGCCGTGGCCGCGGTGCCGTGATCCGCAACGACACCAACCCTGCCCGCACGGCACTCGCGGAGGCTGCCAAAGCCTTCGTACACGAGGCCCGACGACACGGGCTCGATACCGAGACGATGCTCGAGACCATAAGGGAGACCGCAACATCATGACCCCCCGACGCCGCCTGATCACGATCGCGACGCTGACGGCGCTACCGTTGCTTGCATTGATATTGGTCCGCACCGCCTGGGCCGACAGCCTTCCCAGTTCGATGGCCGTGCACTGGTCCGGTTCCGAGCCCGACCGCTACGGCAGCCCGGACACCTACTTCTGGATCGCGCTCGGCGTGTCCCTCCTGGCCACTGCGGTCGCAACTGTGGTGGCCGTTCGATCGAGCGCTGACGCCCCGCTCTGGCTCCCGGCCACTGTGATGGCCTCGTGGACCGTCGCATCGACTTGGATACTGAGCGTCGCGCTCACCCAGAACGCCGGCAGACCCGAGGACGCACGAATCGGCGCATGGATTCTCGTCCCTTTGCTCGGAATCCCGTTGGCAGCAGGAGCGTACAAATTTCTCCCTCGGCCCGAATCGAGCCAGGAGGCCGAGCGTCCAACGCTCACCACTCCCCTGTCCTCGACCGAGCGCGCCGCCTGGACCGGCCAGGTTCGCGGCCGGTGGGCTGGTGCACTCACCCTCGCAATGGCCTTGGCTGCGACGGTGTCAGGACTCATGGGCGCTTGGTGGATGGCCCTACTGTTCACGGCACTCGTATTCGTCGGAGGCGCCTTCACCGCGATCACGGTTCGAATCGACCGGCGTGGGCTGGCCATCTCGTCCTGGGGTGTCCGCTGGAAACTGGTGCCGCTGAACACGATCACCTCGGCCGCCGCAGATCACATCAGTCCCACACATTGGGGCGGTTGGGGCTACCGCATCTCACCCCAGGGAACCGCTGTTCTGGTCCGCTCCGGCGAAGGCATCGTTATGACGAGAAACAACGGCCGACAGTTCGCAGTCACGATCGATTCCGCGGGCACCGGTGCAGCACTGCTCAACTCGCTGGTGGCTGCCGAATCAGCACACTGACGAGGCGACTCAGGATCGTTCGTGCACCATGTCCACGAACAACTCGTGGACACGCCGATCGCCGGTGACCTCCGGATGGAACGACGTCGCCACAACAGAGCCCTGGCGCACCGCAACAATCCGGTCCGCGGCAGCACCCGCACTGTGTGGAACCCGTGCCAGCACCTCGACGTCGTCACCCACCCGCTCGACCCATGGTGCACGGATGAAGACGGCACGCACCGGATCTCCGTCGATCCCCGCGAAGTCCAGGTCCGATTCGAAGGAATCCACCTGCCGTCCGAAAGCGTTGCGCCGCACAGTCATGTCGATTGCGTTCAGATGCTTCGCATCCGGCCTCGTGTCGAGAACTTCACTCGCAAGCAGAATCATTCCGGCACACGAACCGTAAGCGGGCAGGCCGTCCGCCAGCCGGTCACGGAGTGGATCCAGCAGCTCGAAGATCTCGAGGAGCTTGCTCATCGTGGTCGACTCGCCACCCGGAAGGACGATTCCGTCCACCTTTTCGAGTTCCTCGGGGCGTCGGATTCCGATCGCATCCGCGCCCGAATCGTTCAATGCCGCAAGGTGCTCACGCACGTCGCCTTGCAACGCCAGAACTCCCACGAGCGGGCGCGTCATGCGAAAGTGCCTGTCTCGATCCCGACCTTGGCAGATTCACGCGGTATCCGGGTCAGGCCTTCCTGGACGACGGCCGCAACCAGATTGCCCGACCGGTCGAAGATCCTTCCCTGCGTCAGCGCCCGGCCGAAACCTGCCGACGGCGACGTCTGGTCGTAGAGCAACCATTCGTCCGCGCGAAACGGTCGTAGAAACCACATGGCGTGATCGAGGGAGGCTGTCTGCGTGACGACTTCCCGGTGCGGCACCTTCGACGCTCCGAGAAGGGTCATGTCGCTCATGTAGGCCAGGGTGCAGATGTGGAAGACCTGATCGTTGGGCAACGGGTTGCGGTAGCGGAACCACACCTGTTGGCGTGCCGCGATTCCCGGAATGTCTCGGGTGTCGTCGGCCGGCACGATTCGGACGTCCCACTCCTTCCATTCCTCGTAGAACTTCATCGACTCGATATCCGCGGAATCTGCCGTATCGGGGAGGTCTTCGGGAGCCGGGACCCTCGGCATCGCGTCCTGGTGCTCGATCCCCTCGTCGGCACGGTGGAACGATGCCGACATCGTGAAGATCGCCTCTCCGTCCTGAACTCCCGTCACCCTGCGGGTGACGAACGACCGACCGTCACGGATCCGATCCACCAGGAACACCGTCGGCTTCTTCGGATTGCCCGGTCGCAGGAAGTAGCCGTGCAGCGAATGCACCCGGAACTCCTCGTCGACGGTCCGCACTGCGGATACCAGTGACTGGCCCGCGACCTGACCACCGAACGTCCGCTGCAGGATCGTCGGGTGTACGGCGCCCCTGAAGATGTCTCTCTCCAGCGACTCCAGCTCGAGGACGTCCTCGATGCGCGCCATGGATACTCCTCCACCATTGATTCGGGTTGGCCGGTCGGCGGTCAGGTAATCGGGTCGGACCGCCTGCCTCACGGCAGGCGCGGGTTCACCAACCGCGTTCGGCGAGGCGGTGCGGCACCGGGATGTCGTCGACGTTGATTCCGACCATGGCCTCACCGAGACCGCGCGACACCTTGGCCAGCACGTCGGGGTCGTCGAAGAACGTGGTTGCCTTCACGATGGCCGCCGCACGCTCCGCCGGGTTACCGGACTTGAAGATGCCCGAACCGACGAAGACACCCTCGGCGCCGAGTTGCATCATCATCGCAGCGTCCGCGGGTGTTGCGATTCCGCCGGCGGTGAACATCGTGACGGGGAGCTTGCCTGCCTTCGCCACCTCTACGACCAGGTCGTACGGTGCCTGCAG
>JAAZAD010000147.1 GCA_012514505.1 Rhodococcus sp. (in: high G+C Gram-positive bacteria)
CTTCTACACCAGCGGCCGGATCATGAACGAACCCGCATACCTCTACCAATTGTTCGCACGCGCATTCGGAACCAACAATCTGCCCGATTGCTCGAACATGTGCCACGAGGCCACCGGTGCCGGCATGAGTCCCGCCATCGGAATCGGCAAGTCGACGATCGGCTACGACGACTTCGGCAAGGCCGACCTGGTGATCGTCATGGGACAGAACCCCGGCACCAATCATCCCCGCATGCTCAACGCACTCGAGGACACCAAGGTCAACGGCGGTGTCATGGTCGCCGTCAATCCGCTCCCCGAGGCGTCGCTCATGCGGTACAAGAACCCGCAGCGTCCGAGCGGTGTCATCGGGCACGGCACGACACTGGCCGACGACTTCCTCCAGATCCGCAGCGGCGGCGACATGCACCTGATCCAGGCGGTTGCCAAACATGTTCTCCTCGCCGAGCAGAAGGCACCCGGCACGATCCTCGACCACGACTTCCTCGACACCCACTGCGACGGCTTCGCGGCCTATCGCGATCACATTCTCTCGATCGACGACCGGGAAGTACTCGATGCCACCGGTCTGACCGCCGAACAGATCTCGTCGCTCGCCGACCGGTACATCACCTCGAACGCCACGATCATCACATGGTGCCTCGGCATCACCCAGCACAAGAACGGTGCCGCCACGATCGCCGAGATCATGAACCTGCTGTTGCTGCGTGGCAACATCGGCAAACCCGGTGCAGGGGCCTCACCGATCCGAGGCCACAGCAACGTCCAGGGCGACCGCACCATGGGTATCTGGGAACAGATGCCCGACCCCTTCCTCGATGCCCTCGCCGCCGAGTTCGGTTTCGAACCGCCGCGCGACCACGGCCTCGACACCGTCAACAGCATGAACGCCGCCGAACGTGGCAACGTGAAGGTCATGATGTCGATGGCAGGCAACGTCGTTGCGGCCATCTCCGACTCGCAGCGCGCCGAAGCGGGCATCGGCGAGGTAGACCTGACCGTTCAGGTCGCCACCAAACTCAACCGGTCACACGTGGTCACAGGTCGGGAGTCGCTGCTCCTTCCCGTCCTCGGCCGCACCGAGTGGGACATCCAGGACGGGCGGTTGCAGTTCGTCACCGCCGAGGACACCGTGTGCCGGATCAACGCGAGCCACGGCGAATTCGAACCGGTGGCCCCCGAACTGCTCTCCGACGTCTCGGTGATCTGCCGGTTGGCGGAACGTGTCCTCGCCGACCGCGGACCCCACATCGACTGGCATGCCTTCGAACAGGACTACGACACCATCCGGGACTCGATCGCCCGCGTGATCCCCGGATTCGACAACTTCAACGCGCGGATCCGGAAGGAGAAGAGTTTCGTTCTGCCGCACGGGCCGCGGGACAGTCGCACATTCCCGACCGTCACCGGCAAAGCGCACTTCACGGTGCACCACGCCGAATATCTCGCCGTGCCCGAAGGCCGATTGATCCTCCAGACGATGCGCGCCCACGACCAGCACAACACCACCATCTACAGTCTCAACGATCGCTATCGGGGAATCCGCAACGGCCGCTTCGTCGTCTTCGTCAATCCGGACGACCTTGCCGCACTCGGTGTGCGGGACGGGCAGACCGTCGACATCTTCAGTGAATGGCCCGGCCTGCCCGATCGGGTTCTTCGGGGATACCGGGCCGTATCGTATCCCACGGCACGCGGATGCGCTGCCTTGTACTTCCCGGAAGGCAACGAGTTGATGCACCGGGAATCCGTTGCCGACCAATGCAATACGCCGACATCCAAGAAGATCATCGTGCGCCTCGAACCCGGGGCGACGCCGGTCGAGACCGGACGGCCCGTCGCTCGCTGACCCCCGGCGCAGGTCAGGTGCCGCTCGGCGCCGGATGCGCGGCGCGCCATGCATCCCACACCTCGGGGCGGAGTTTTCCCCTGTCCGGCACGGCAATTCCGGTGCCGCGCGCCCACGCGCGGACCTGCGCCGTGGTGGGCTCGGAGACGACCGCATCGGCAGGGGTCGACACGGCCCCGGCCGCCGGGGTCGAGGAATGATCCGCGACGATGCGGTCGCGGGCTGCAACCTCGTCCGCGGACCACTGGTGCGCCGCCGCAAGAAACCGGTAGGTCCACTCCTCGGCGAGCGATCGGGTCTCACAGAACACGATCGGCACGTTCGGATAGCGGACCTGCAACTCGGCGAGACCGTCGGCGACGAGCGCCGGACGAACCCACTCGACCTTGAACACCGCCGAATAGCGGTCTTCGACCACCACGGCGGCGCGGGGCAACGCGGCGAGTTCGGCCATCGCGAACCGTAATTTTCCGCTGGTCAGGCTCGACACGAGATCCTGCAGTGATTTGCGCTCGACCGAGGCCACCAGCCGGTCGTCGACGACGAGACCGTAATCGCCGCAGCTCAACGCCCGGGTGACGGTGGTGACCTGCTGGCCGGGGAACTTGTAGGCGTAGCGCTCGTGGGAATCGACGACGATGGTCAGATCCGCGAGGCCCGCGGCGCGGGCCGTGGGAGTGCGGACCTGCGGTCGGGCCTGTTTGCGGGTGCGTGGCGACTGCCAGAACACCATGTCGCGGCCCCGCGCCTTGGTGAAGACGATCTGCGAGCGGCTCTCGCGTCCCCGGTCCACCACGAGATCGATGGCGGCGCCGCGTCGCACACACGACCGCAGGCCGACCTGCTCGACGATCTCGGGATCGGCGGGCCAGTCACCGGCGGGAACGGGATAGCAGAACAGTGCCTTCGTGCGCGGCCAGGTGCCCGACGTCCGGAACACCAGGCCACCGTCGAGAGGAATCTTCACCAGGAACGGCAGGCTCGAGCCCTCGACCGGGTTGCGTGCAATCAGCAGGTCCACGGGTGTCGGCCGCCTTCCCCGGTGCTTCGGTCGCAGTGCACGGCCTCACCCTAACGGGTGTGGAAACCGTCAGCGCGCAGGATCGGCGGCCCTGCTGCACAGGGGCTCGGCGCAGGGGTGGATCGGGGGATGGTTGTGGAGGCATGTCGGGGGTGTGCCTCCACAACCACATATCGGATCGGCCGCACCGGCCCGTGCGTTACAC
>JAAZAD010000148.1 GCA_012514505.1 Rhodococcus sp. (in: high G+C Gram-positive bacteria)
GAGTCCGAGGAGCCCCAGAAGGACCGGCGCATTCTCCTCGAGGGGCGCGGTTCGGAAGTGCTCGTCCACCTCGTGGAAGCCGGAAAGGAACTCGGCGAACCGTTCTCGGCCGATCGCGGCCATGACGCACAGGCCGATCGCGGAGTCGACGGAGTACCGGCCTCCCACCCAGTCCCAGAATCCGAACATGTTGGTGGTGTCGATACCGAACTCGGCAACGCGTTCCGCGTGCGTGGACACGGCGACGAAATGCTTCGCCACTGCATCGTTTCCGAGATTCAGTGATTCGAGCAGCCAGCGTTTCGCCGCGGTCGCGTTGGTCAGCGTCTCGAGGGTGGAGAAGGTTTTGGAGGCGACCACGAACAGGGTGGTGGCGGGGTCGAGGCCGTTCAGACTGCGCACCAGATCGGATGGGTCGATGTTGGAGATGAACCGAACGGTGATGCCCGCATCGGCGTAGTGGCGCAGCGCGCGGTAGACCATCACCGGTCCGAGGTCGGACCCGCCGATTCCGATGTTCACCACCGTCTCGATCTTCTTGCCGGTGGCTCCGCGCCACTGGCCCGACCGCACCCGGTCGGTGAAGTCGCCCATCCGGTCGAGAACCTCGTGGACGTCCGACACCACGTTCTCGCCGTCGACGGTGAGCTCGGCGCTTTTCGGCAGACGTAAGGCGGTGTGCAGGACGGCGCGATCCTCGGAAGTGTTGATGTGCCCGCCCGCGAACATCGTGTCCCGACGTTCCTCGACGCCGGCAGCTCGTGCCAAGTCGACGAGCAGTGCCAGAGCGGTGCGATCGACTCGATGCTTGCTGTAGTCGATGTACAAATCACCTGCGGTCACCCGGAGCTCGCGACCACGCTCGGGATCGTCGGCGAAGAAGTCTCGCAAGTGCACAGACTCGATACCGGCGTGATGGGCTTCGAGCTTCTGCCAGGCGTCGGTTCGAGTTATGTCTGTGCTCACGGTAGTCGACCTTAGTGTCTGGAGAACGAAACGTCGCTGCAGTCGGTCGGCTTGGAGCCTTTACACCTGGTCGAGTCGGCGCATGATGTATGTCATGGACGCACTCGCACTCATCCGGTCGGTTCCCACGAAGTTGTCTCTGGGCGGTGACGAAGTGGACGCCGAAGGCGGTGCCACCTTCGACGTACTGGACCCGGCCACCGGCAAGGTGCTCACCGCGGTATCCGATGCGAGTCCCGCCGATGCACGCCGAGCGCTCGACGCGGCGTATGCCGCTCAGGCGGAGTGGGCGCGTACGCCCGCTCGTGAACGCGGTGAGATTCTGCGCACTGTCTACGAGAAGATTGTCGAGCACGCAGAGGACATGGCGCTGCTGATGACCCTGGAGATGGGCAAGGCCCTGCCGGACTCTCGTGCGGAGATCAAATACGGCGCCGAGTTCTTCCGGTGGTTCGCGGAGGAAGCAGTCCGGATCGCGGGCCGGTACACGCAGGCGCCTGCCGGGAACGGCCGCATCCTCGTCAGCAAGGAGCCGGTCGGCCCGTGCCTCGCGATCACGCCCTGGAACTTCCCGCTGGCGATGGGTACCCGCAAGTTGGGGCCCGCACTGGCGGCCGGATGCACGATGATCGTCAAGCCGGCCTCCGAGACGCCACTCACCATGCTGTATCTGGCCAGACTCATGGGCGAGGCGGGGGTTCCGAAGGGAGTCGTGTCCGTGCTCCCGACGTCGAGAGCAGGCGACATCACCGACCCGCTGCTCGAGGATTCTCGCCTGCGGAAGGTCACCTTCACCGGATCGACCGGCGTAGGTCGCATGCTCGTCGAGAAGTCCGCCAAAGGGCTGCTGCGCACGTCGATGGAACTCGGCGGCAACGCCCCGTTCGTCGTGTTCGACGACGCCGACGTCGACGCAGCGGTCGAGGGTGCGGTCCTCGCGAAGCTACGCAACGGTGGTGAAGCCTGCACAGCTGCCAACCGATTCCACGTCGCCGACGCCGTGCGTGAAGAGTTCACCACCAAGCTCACGGAGAAGATGTCGGCGTTCGTGGTCGGACCGGGCTCGGATCCGGAAACGACGCTGGGCCCGCTGGTGAACGAGAAGCAACTCCGAACAGTGTCCGAACTCGTCGAAGATGCCGTTGACGCCGGAGCAAAGGTGCGCCTCGGTGGAAAGAAGCCGGATGGCCCCGGTTGGTTCTACCCGGCCACCGTGCTCACCGACGTGCCGCGGAGCGCGCGGATCCTGAAGGAGGAAGTGTTCGGTCCGGTCGCGGCGATCAGTGGTTTCGCCTCCGAAGAGGAGGGGATCGCCGCTGCAAACGACACCGAGTTCGGACTGGCTGCCTACATCTACACGCGGGATCTGGACCGTGCGCTACGGGTGGCCGAATCCCTCGAGACCGGCATGGTCGGAGTGAACCGGGGTGTCATCTCCGATCCCGCCGCACCCTTCGGCGGAATCAAGTCGTCAGGATTCGGCAGGGAAGGCGGGTCCGAAGGAATCGAGGAATACCTCGAGACGAAGTACATTGCCCTCGAGAGATGACCGGGTCGAGCGTCAGTGATCGAACAGTCAGTGTCCGAGACGTCCGCGTCCGAGACGCAGCAGGAGCATGGCGAGCGTGTGGCCTTCCTGACCGAGCTCGTTGTAGCGCTCGAGCACCTTCATTTCACGGCTGTGGACCAGGCGGGGACCACCCGAAGCCATGCGGGTGCGGCCGACGAGCTGGGAAACCTCGGCACGGCGCTTGACGGCTGCGAGGATCTCCGCGTCGAGGCGGTCGATCTCCTGGCGAAGCTCGTCGATCTCCGCTTCCGTGGTCGGGACAGGTGTTTCCGACGACGGATTCGTGACGGTCTGAATGCTCATTGTTCGTCTCCTCTTCTCAGAACTTGGATCGCTGTTTCGGCTCGGGTCGTTACCGATCCAGGCTCACTGACGAAAGACCCCCGAGATCCGGGTGGGACCACGAGGCTCGTGAGCTGCTCAGTCGCCGTCGTCGACCACCGAGTACCCGTCGACGCCGCGCTCTGAACATATGTACCAGTTTGCCACGTCGGTCACTCGGCGGCCAAGTGGCGCTGAGCGGGTGCGGAGCTGTCGGTGCGCGGCGGTAGCGTAGAAGCGCGATGACTACCTCTTCCAGCCTCTCGGCACACCCTGCATCTCGGTCGGACACTCTACTGAACGGGCTGAACCCGCAGCAGCGTGAGGCCGTGCTACATACCGGCTCGCCGCTGCTGATCGTGGCGGGCGCAGGTTCGGGCAAGACGGCGGTCCTCACCCGGCGCATCGCGTATCTGCTGGCCGAACGTGACGTGCGTCCCGGTCAGATTCTTGCCATCACGTTCACCAACAAGGCAGCAGCGGAGATGCGTGAACGCGTGGCCCAGCTCGTCGGACCCCGCGCGCACACCATGTGGGTGTCCACGTTCCACTCGAGTTGTGTCCGAATCCTGCGAGCGCAGGCCGCGTTGCTGCCCGGCCTGAACTCGAACTTCTCGATCTACGATTCGGACGATTCGCGCCGGCTGCTGACGATGATCTCCAAAGATCTCGGCATCGACTCCAAGAAGCATTCACCGCGACTTCTGGGCACCCACATCTCCAATCTGAAGAACGAGTTGATCGACCCGGAGCAGGCCGCCGCCGACGCGGAGAAGGAACCGTCCGAACTCCCGAAACTCGTCGCCAAGGTGTTCGGGCACTACCAACAACGTTTACGCGCGGCCAACGCCCTCGACTTCGACGACCTGATCGGCGAGACAGTGGGCATGCTGCAGGCGTTCCCGCAGGTTGCCCAGTACTACCGGCGCCGCTTCCGGCACGTGCTCGTCGACGAATACCAGGACACCAACCATGCGCAGTACATGCTGGTCCGTGAGCTCGTGGGGCCGGAACTCGCCGAGGGAGAACACGGGGTGCCGCCGGGCGAGCTGTGCGTCGTCGGTGACGCAGACCAGTCCATCTATGCGTTTCGTGGTGCGACGATCCGCAACATCGAGGAATTCGAACGCGACTACCCGGACGCACGAACCATTCTCCTCGAGCAGAACTACCGCTCAACACAGAACATCCTGTCCGCGGCCAACTCGGTGATCTCGAGGAACACCGGTCGTCGTGAGAAGCAGCTGTGGACCGACTCGGGCGAAGGTGAACTCATCACCGGTTACGTCGCAGACAACGAGCACGACGAAGCGTCGTTCGTGGCGTCGGAAATAGACAAGCTGGTCGATGCCGGAGACACCAAGTTCGGCGACGTGGCGGTGTTCTACCGCACCAACAACTCTTCCCGTGCCATCGAGGAGATCTTCATCCGGCTCGGTGTGCCGTACAAGGTCGTCGGTGGTGTGCGCTTCTACGAGCGCAAGGAAGTACGAGATATCGTCGCGTACCTGCGAGCGCTGGCAAACCCGGAAGACACCGTGAGCCTGCGCCGCATCTTGAATACGCCGCGCCGCGGAATCGGTGACCGCGCGGAGGCCTGCGTGGCGGTGCACGCCGAGCAGCGCGACGTGAGCTTCGCGCAGGCGTTGCGCGATGCGGTCGACGGCAAGGTCGCGTTGCTGAACACGAGGTCGCAGAAAGCGATTGCGGCGTTCATGGAACTGATGGACGGTCTACGTGCTCTGCTGCCCGACGCAGCGAGTTCGGAGAGCGCCGACGCCGCCGAGATCGGGGACCTCGGCGAGGTGATCGAAGCTGTTCTCGAACGCAGCGGCTACCACGCAGAGCTGGCCTCCAGCAGTGACCCGCAGGACGGCGCCCGTCTCGACAACCTCAACGAACTGGTCAGCGTGGCACGCGAGTTCAGTTCCGATGCGCGTAATGCGGCCGGGATCGATCCACTGGAAGGCGTGGATATCGCCGATCCCGAATCGGCCGATCCCGAATCGGCCGATCCCGACCCGCAGGAGCATGACGGCGAACCCGAACCGGGGTCGCTTGCCGCGTTCCTCGAACGAGTGTCGCTCGTTGCCGACGCCGACCAGGTGCCGGACTCGGAGGACGGGGTGGTCACGCTCATGACCCTCCATACGGCCAAGGGGCTCGAGTTTCCCGTCGTTTTCGTGACCGGATGGGAAGACGGCCAATTCCCGCACATGCGGGCGCTGGGCGACCCCGCGGAGCTCTCCGAAGAGCGGCGTCTCGCATACGTGGGAATCACCCGAGCGCGGCACCGCCTGTACCTGACAAGAGCTGTGATGCGGTCGGCGTGGGGGCAGCCGATCCAGAACCCGGAATCACGTTTCCTACAAGAAATCCCAACCGATCTGCTGGATTGGCGTCGCGTAGATCCGGGACCGGGTCTCGGCGGTGCGATCGGTGGCGGGCGGCCACGTAGTGGCGGTTACGGGACGGGTGGATTCTCGGGCGGCACGGCAGGGAGCGCCACCGGCTTCGGCGCGGCGCGGCGCAACAACAACCTGGTGCTGGCGGTGGGGGACCGCGTGAGTCACGACAAGTACGGACTCGGCACGGTACTCGAGACAAAAGGTGCGGGGCCGACGGCCACGGTCACCATCGACTTCGGCAGTGCCGGGAAGGTGCGCTTGATGCTGATCGGCGGCGTACCGATGGTGAAGCTCTGATTCAGGCGATCGCCTGGACCATCGCACGCCCGGACTTCTCGGACTGGGCATCGGCACGCTCGTGTGCCGACACGAGCGTGGCTACGGACTGGTGGATCTGTTCGAGTCGCCACACCTGCTCGTCACTCTCGTCGAGAGTGAACCCCAGCCCCTCGAAGAAGGCCTCTTCGAGGTCCGGTCGGTCGACGAACTGCTGATTGCGTAGCCGAAACAGCTCGCTCGTCCAATGGCGCTGCTCGGCCCGGCCGAAGTCGATGACGGACACGGTGCCGTCGTGGATCAGCCAATTGCGCGGCTGAAAGTCGCCGTGGGTGAACGAAACCGGAACTGGGTGCGCAGTAATGGATTCCACGCTCGCCCGCAGTTCCTTCAGGAGAGAATCGGGCAGTAGGCCTGTTGCATGGTCCAGATCGAACGTGCATTGCATGCGTAGTCGCTGCGAGTAGTCGCTCGAGCGCTCACCCGGAACGAGCAGCCTGGCGAGGAGGGAACCGGCCTGCCGGTACGTGTCCGGCTCCCACTCGGAGGGCGAACCTTCGACGATCTGGCCTGGCAGATATCGGGTGACGAGTACGAAGTCGGCCGCCGATTCGTGCAGAAGGGTCGGCGCCGCCTCGGGGATGCTACGCAGGAAATGTCGGTGCGCCGCGATCTCACGTGGAATATGGTGGCTGTCTGTCGAGGCCTTGACGATGCAGTCCTGGTCTGCGGTGCGTACGTGGAGCACGGTGGTGTCCTGGAGGGGCCACGAATAGTCGTCGACGATCTGCCACGTGCCGAGCCAGCCGTCGAGAAGGCGCCGTTGAACGTCGGTGATACCAGAAAACATAGGTGAAGCGGGAAACTCAGTCCTGGTTGAAGCCGAGGCTGATGCCGCGCGAAGCGAGCCACGGCACAGGGTCGATCTTCTGGCCGCCACCGAGGTGAACTTCGAAGTGCAGGTGCGGTCCGGTGGAGAATCCGCGGTTACCGACGGTGGCGATCTGATCGCCGGCCATGACGTGCTGACCCTCGGAGACGGTGGACTCGTTGATGTGGCCGTAGACGGTGATGGTGCCGTCGGCGTGGAGAAGGCGGACCCACATCCCGAAGCCCGAGGCCGGGCCGGTCTCGATGACGGTGCCGTCGGCGACGGCCACGATGGGAGTACCGATGGGAGCGGCGACGTCGACGCCGGCGTGGAGGGTGCCCCATCGGGCGCCGAAGCTCGACGTGAAGCTTCCGATGCAGGGGAGTACGAACAGTGGGCGGCGTGCAGCGGCCTCACGGGCGGCGCGCTCCTCACTGAAACGCTGACCCTTGGCGAGGAGAGTGTCGAACTGCGACAGGTCGGCCGGTTGCGCGATGTTGAGAACCTGCGGAGCGTCCGATTGGGTGGCGCCGGCGGTGTTCGCGACGGTGTCGAACTGGGCGGCCTGCGGTTCTGCCGTGGTGGGTGCGGCGTCGGACGCCAAAGCAACCTCGGCTTGGTCCGAGCTGGTCGCCCCGGTGGCTGCGGCCTGGCCGGCGGCGACCACGGCGCCTGCGGCGACTGCGAGGACTGCGGCACGGCCCTTGAGGGCGGAAGGCGGGGTGGGAACTCGGTGTGCTCCACTGCGGCGAGTTGCAGGAGCTGCGTCGAGCGTCATCTGGTCGTGCGAGGAACGTCCGCTATGTGAGACGGAACCGGGGGTGGTGAAGTACGTGCCGGGTGACTCGAAGTAGTCGAAGTCGTACTGGTCGCCGGCTTCGTAGTACCCGTCCGGCTGGTAGTTCCCCTGGCTCCGCTGGTACGGATCGGTGTCATTGGAGTAACGGAACATGCCGATCGAACCTTCTGGACTCTCGGTACCCGCATAGCGGGGAACCGAATGTTGGTGGTGCTCGGAAATGTCGTCGTTCAAGCGGTTCAGGTCGTTTTCGAATCCGTCGGGATCGAACTGGCGGCGATGATGCATGTGCCTGCTCGACCTCCGTTGTGTGACCTGACTGTGACTTGGACCGGACGAACGGTAACGAAATGGTTGCGATGGGCGCAACCTGTAACGCGCCGGTTTTCGGAGATGTGACGTGCATCACTTGGCGAGCTGGGCGAACGGTGACCGCGTCGGTGAGCTGTTCGTTCGGGTTCCACTATTTGGGACAAATGTTTGGTGAGAGGTGTGTCACGACGGGTCTCGAATCGCCTGGAGGCGATAGCGTCGGCTCGTGGAATCAACAACTCGATCCGGAAGCGGACGGCGGGCGGAGCAAAGCGGGCGGCGGGCAGCCCCTGAGCGGATTGCCTCACGCTCCGTCTCCACGGGTTTCGACGACGATCCCGGCAGAGCATTCGGCGGTGGCGCGGCCGCAGTGATCGTCGCGCTCGCTGGAGCGGTGGCGGTAGCGGCGGCGCCTCTTCTCGGCGGCGTCACATCGACCGCGGACGGGGAGTGGGCTTCGGGTAGTTCGCCCGGGGCGGTGTGGGCAGCCGTGTGCGTGATCGCGCCCGCGCTGCTTGCACTGGTGTCACTGTTGGCGCGAAGAGTCGCCGTAGCGGGTGCGGTCCTCGCCGGATCGGGGGTGGTTGCGCTCGGCGCCGCAGTCATCGATGCGCAGTTGTGGACAGACGCCGTCGACGCGAACCGGCTCGAGTTGTTTCGCCCCGAAACTGCTGTCGATCTCGTAGCCGGTCCCGGCGCCTACCTGGTCCTGGCTGGGCATCTCACCATGGCGCTGGCGGGTCTGCTCGGCATCTTCACTGTGCACCGGGCCTCCTTGGCCGACGGGTACGGCGGCGCGCGCAGCTCCGAACAGGTCGGCCGCCCGACAGGGGCGCGAATCGGATTCGCGGCGTCCGCGCTGGTCGCCATGGCAGCCGTCGTGTTCGGCGGGGCATTGTTCGCGCCCGCCCTGATCTCGAGTGATCCGATGGTTCTGGTGCCCACGGTGCTCGACGCCGACGTGACTGCGTCGACCGGCGCCGGAATTCTGGCCGCCGCTGTTCTCTTGGTGGTGGCGTCGGCGCTCGCCTCCATCGCGCCACCGGTTGCCGGTGCCGGGATTGTCGGTGCCGGTTTCGCTGCCCTCGGCGTGGTCGGTACCCGCTTCGTCTCGGCACTCACCGCGGGCGACCGAATCGAACCGGGTATCGGCTCCGTCGTCGGGACGATCGCTGCTGCGATTCTGGTGCTCGCGGGAGTGGCGGTGGTGCCGGTCGACAGAGTTCGTGATCGGCGAATTCTGCGCGACCTCGGAGGGTCGAGTGGCCTGGCGGCCTCGGACGCCGACGGCGCTGCGACGCCCCCGACGAAGAAGGGTGCCGTCCACCCGTCAGCGAAGGGTGTTGCCAAGGCAGCGATGCGTGCCGAGGCTGCCGCAGCGGCGCAGAGGCGAACGCGCTGGCACATGGCGACCGGAATCGTCGGCGTGACGGTCGGTGTTCTCGCCGCCTGCGGCGCACTGTTGCCCGCGTTGGACCTCGACGAGGCGACCGACACCGCTTCGTTGCAGGTGTATGCCACCCGGCTCGTACTGGTGGCGGGGGTGCTGCTCGTCGTTTCGAGCGTGTGGTTGCTCTTCTCGGAGTTCGCTGCGGCGGTTCGACCCGTGGTGGGCGTGGTGTGGACTGCGATCCCGTTCGCCGCGATTGGCGTGACCGCTTCGGTGGTGACGGCGGGAGAGGTACCCGGCGTCGGAATCGGCATCGGCGCCCTCCTGGCGTGGGTGGCTGCCGTCGGAGCAGTCGGGGTGGGTGCCTTCGCGGGGTTCGCAGGGTCTGCCGAACGTGAAGAGATCGACGAGTCGGAGGGGCAGGTGGTACACAAGCCGGTCCTGTTCGTCGGCGGTCTCGGCGCATTGATCGTCGTCGTCGGTCTCGCGCTGCCCCTCTACGCGGGAGTCGATGTGCGCGGAGACGAATACGTATCGGTGACACTCGTCGACTACAGCCGTGGGCTCGAATGGTGGGGGCCCGCGATGCTCGTGATCGTGACGCTGGTTTCGGTGGGTGTCGCAGTCGGGTCGCGCCCGATGAGATCCGCGGCGACACTCGTCGGATCGATGGCTGTGCTGGTCGTCTACCTGGCCGGCTGGCCTCTCACCAGCGCCCGCGTGGAGCAGGTGCAGCCGGGGATGGGTTTCTACACCGTGGGGCTGGGCATAGTGTTGATCGGAGCCGCGGCCATTCTCACAGTCCGTGTCAAATCACGGTGAGGTATGTCCCGGCGGCTTCGGTTGCGTGATCTGAGACACATAGCATGTATGCGGACGCAATCGGACCGCACCAACTAGTTACAGTCCAAAACCAGGCCCGCTCCTACCCCTCGAGCGGGTGTCAACGCAGACGAGACGGTGAACAGATGGATCTCTTCGAATTCCAGGCGAAGGAACTCTTCGCCAAGCACGAGGTGCCGACGTCGGCTGGACGTGTTACCGACACGGTCGCCGGGGCACGTGAGATTGCCGAGGAAATCGGCAAGCCGGTGATGGTCAAGGCTCAGGTGAAGGTCGGTGGCCGCGGCAAGGCC
>JAAZAD010000149.1 GCA_012514505.1 Rhodococcus sp. (in: high G+C Gram-positive bacteria)
GTGAACCGTCTCGGGTTTGATGCCGCCTCCTTTCTTGAGGAGGATGCACATCATGTCCAAGCGTTACCCCGCCGAGCAGCGTGAACGAGCGGTGAAGATGGTCCTCGACCACCTCGACGAATATTCTTCGCCGTTCGCGGCGTGCAAAGCCATCGCCCCGAAGCTCGGCGTCGGTGTCGAGTCGCTGCGCACCTGGACCCGCCAGGCTCTGATCGATGCCGACAAGACACCCGGCGTGACCACCGCTGAACAGCAACGAATCAAAGAGCTCGAACGCGAAGTCCGAGACCTCCGTGAGGCCAACGAAATCTTGAAATCGGCCTCGATTTTCTTCGCGAGGGAGCTCGACCCTCGCCGCCGCTGATCTGCCAGTTCATCGACCAGATGCGTGCACAAGGACACCGGGTCGAGTCGATCTGCGCCGTGCTCACCGAGCGTGGCGTCAAGGTCGCCCCACGCACGTATCGGAACTGGAAAACTGCTTCTCCATCCCGCCGGACCGTCGCCGATGCACATCTGACGAACGCTCTGCGTGAGACCGTCGGCACCGCCGAAGGTCTCTACGGTCGCCGGAAGATGACCGTGCACCTGCGCAGACACGGCCACGACGTCGCGGCATGCACCGTCGACCGGTTGATGCGCGATGAAGGGCTGTCCGGAGCGGTCCGGGGCCGTCGGCACCGCACCACCATGCCCGGCGGCTCGGACAGCCGCCGCGCCCCTGACCTGGTCGATCGTGATTTCACCGCCGAGGTTCCGAATCGGAAGTGGGTCACCGACTTCACCTATTGCCGCACCTGGGCGGGGTTCGTCTATGTCGCGTTCGTGATCGACTGCTTCTCGCGGGCGATCGTCGGCTGGCATGCCGCCACCGTCAAGGACACCGCGATGGTCACCACCGCCTTGAAGATGGCATTGTGGCGACGTGACCACACGGGCCACCCGGTCGGCTCAGGGTTGATCCACCATAGCGATGCCGGCAGTCAGTACACTTCCATCTCTTTCGCGGAAACCCTTGTGCTGGAGGGTATTGCCGCGTCGATTGGCAGCGTCGGAGACGCATACGACAACGCTCTGGCCGAGAGCACGATCGGGTTGTTCAAGACCGAAGTGATCACCAAGGGAAACCCGTTCCATCCGGGTCCCTACAAGTCCGTCGAGGACGTCGAGTACGCCACGATGGAGTGGGTCGACTGGTTCAATCGCAGTCGCCTGCACAGCCGTCTCGGATACGTCCCGTCGGATGAATTCGAGGCGGCGTACTACGCTCACCTGTCGACTCCACAACCGGAGCCGTCACCGATATAGGAGCGGCAAGAAACCCGAGACGGTTCAAAGTCGGTCGATGGTCGATCGGGTAGCAGGTCGAGCACGGTCTGTGGTGAGCACGAAGATGCGGTGATCTCACCCGAATCGCCGGGCTCGGGTCCTGGGGGCGCGTCGGCACGTGAACTCGGCGACTCCACCGCCGGAAGCGGATCCGGTGACGGGCATTCGGAGGTGGGCGGAGGCGGCGGGGATGCCA
>JAAZAD010000150.1 GCA_012514505.1 Rhodococcus sp. (in: high G+C Gram-positive bacteria)
AGGTCATCCGGTTCGACGAATGCTCCGGCCGCATCGTGGCATTCGAGTCGGGCTGACACGGACGAACCCGAGAAAGACTGAGCACGGCACCCGGTAATCTCCGTGTTCCCCCCTCGCTCGGTCCCCTCGTCCGATCGGCGACACAGAAGCGTTCGGGGTGATCGATCGCCAATTCGACGCGATAATCACCGGACCGTCGGATGGCGGAAGCAGCGAACTGCTCGTACGGCGGTCGGGACACTGGCCCGACCGAGCACATGTCGGTGCCCTCGCCTATCGTATTGACGGTTGATTCGATCGTTGGACGAACCGGGGAGGTCGGCCATCGGCAGAGGGGGGAGATTTGCGATGCAGTCATTTCGGTCTCGGCGGGTTGTCGGCGCACATCAGCAGGCCGCCAATGTCGGAGCGCAGTCCCAGAAATCGGCGCCGGTCTCGTCGCCGCAGGGGCTGATCAATCGGCGTAAACCTCGGTCCGGAGACATCCTTTCGGCGTTTCGCGCTCTCGATACGGCGATCGACAGACGTGCGCAGCTGGAGATCATGCAGTGGCTTCGCGACGAGTACGACACGCGTCAGGGCGGGGTGCTACTCGGTTGTCTCCAGCAGTGCTACTTGGGGCCTCCGTTCGTCGACCACAAGCTTGACCTGCTGCACGACATCGTCGAGCACTATCACGCGGCCGATGCGGTAGCCGATCCGTTCGCGCAGGCCAGAGGGTTGGTCCGTAGCGGTTCTTACGCCTACATCGAGGTCTACTCCGACGGTTCCTTGGTTCCGGTCCGGCCCGATGGAACGTGCAGTGGCGGCGGAATTCTCTGATCGATCGACGTCGAACCTTCGACGAAAGGACTACCTTCGAGAATGAACGCAGTCAACATCGCCCCGATTGTGAACGCGGTCAATCGGATGCAGGGGCAGGTGAACGACCTGACTGTGCAGGTCGGTCGGGTCGACGCGAACGTCGGGCGGGTGTCTCACGACGTGCAGACCACGCGCGGGGAATTACAGGCCCTCACCGCCGAATTCCGGCAGTTCGTACATAATGCCCAGCTCACTGCCAACGTGCAACGGTCGGAGACTGCACTCGGCAACGCCGAGGCCGCCCTCGACCGCGAGTACGGGCACTACAAAGTTGTCCGCCGGACATCGGTCGGAACGCTGCAGGCCTTCGACGTCGGGAACGTCACCAACGACACCGTGCAGCAAATCTCCGAAGAGCTGATGATCCAGACCCCGCGCTACTGGCTGGCACCGGCGCTGGTGGCATTGGCGGCCTGGTCCCGCGACGACCGAGAGCTCGCCGACAAGTCGGTGCAGACGGCGTTCACCCGCGATGGCGCGAAGACCAGCCTGTTCTTCGCGTTGGTGCTGCGCAGGCAAGGTCGCGTCGATGCATCGGCCCGGTGGCTGCGGTATTACCTGTCGGCTTTGGATCCCCGCGCGCTGGGGCGCGAATTCGCCGTCGTCTATGAGGCGGCGGCTCACGACGCATTCGGCACGCACGGGTATGTCGTCGTCGGGACCCAGCTGTCCGAGTGGAACGGCAGATTGAGGACCGACCCATCGGTACTCGGCGCGCAGGCGCGTATCTGGGTCGACGAACTGACAACCCTGCGGGGAGCAGTCGACGAGTCGATGTATCCGGCTCTCGTGCGGCACAGTCCGCAATGGCCGCAGTACAAGGAGTTGTTGGAGTACGCGTCGGCGCTCGGATTCGCCACCGAGAAGTACCGGCGTATCAAAGACACTGACACTCCGCTTGCGCTGTCCGTGCAGGACCAGCTCGACGACCTGCTCGAACACCTCGTCACCGAGTACGACGAGGAGGAACTGCCGTACCAGCGCGAGGCGGCATACCACCGTGCGGTGATCGATAACGGCGGCGACACGGGCAGGGCACACATCGACGCGGACTCGATCAGTGCCGCGCTCGAACAGACGATGGACGCGGTCTCGTTGCAGACTCAGATCGCCGTCCACCCGGACGCGATGGGGGTGTCTGTCGGCGCACAGAAACTGGCGATCGGCGTAGGACAAGATGATCTCCGTGCTGCCATCGGAGACTTCACCACCGGCTATCGTCGCGGATTCATCGATGTCGTTGAAATCGTTCTTGCACAGGATCATTCGCAGTTTGCGGTCGCTGTGGGGTTTCCGGGATGGAAGACAGACACTGCAACGACACAGGAAAGGTCCGAAGCAGGTCTCGGTGAAGTGTGGCATCAGAGCTACGCCGCCTACATCGAATCCGTTCGGTTCAAGCCCGGAACAGCGATCGGAGCGGCCGTGCTGGCGGGCGCGGTCGGGCTGTTCTGCATCGCAGCGTTCGATCTCGTCGGAATTCTGTTGACCTTGGCGGTCGTGGCCGGCGCCGGCTGGTGGGTGACCAAGAAGAAACGCGCCGCCGACGCGATGGTGCGACAGGCCGAGAGCGATCGGGGGCAGGCGCTCCAGTACTCGATCGATATCTACCGGACGGCGGTCGCCGAGTTCGTCGATGCTCGTCTCGCTTACCAAGAGGCAGACGGCAATGAACAGGAACTGCTCAACCTCGTCGACACGTGGCCGACAGTCGTGGGGCAGGAGAAGGGTCACTGATGAACCATTCCGATGCCACTATCGTTCGACGAACCAGGCTGGCCCCGTTCGTCCCCCCATCGCAGGAGACAGTGAGTACCACGACTGGGATCATCGCCAGGGATGCGGTGCGACGATCACCACGTCCAGCAGGCGAACGCTTGAGCCGCAATCGTGTGATCGCCGGCGACCTACCGGAGTGGTCGCCGATGCCGCCCGGGGAGATCCCGGTGGTGTCGCGTCGAGTATCCGAGACGAACCCCCGATGACAGTGGGTGCGGCGAGTACCTATGAGGCGTGGGTGACGGCATTGCGCACCTGGGGGCGCAATCCTCGGCACAATCTGGATGGGCTTCCCCCGTTGACGGCCGACTCCTTCCCGCCGGATACCTACCAGCGGCTGCTCACTCACTTGCACAACGCGCAGTCCGCGGTGATGATGCGCGCTGATGAACAGTACAGCCGGGACATGTCACGCGCTCGAGACGAGCACGAGATGGCACAGGCGTTGCTTGAGCTCCGCAGGGCGTGCGCTCGTAGACTGCAGTTGATCCGCCATCCCGGACTACCGCGCGAGTTGCGTCAACCGTTGGAAGAGGGTGTAGCCGAGGATATTCGGCAACTCCAGAAGCAACTGGAGGAGGGCGCCGTCAGCGGCGTCGTAGACATTGCCGCACGGGAACGACATCTGCTCATGGTGCGGCGGGCGCAGCTGACCGTCCTTCTCGACGCCGAGTATCCGCTCGAACGGATTCTCGACCCAACCGGTTCCGGCTGTGCCTCGGCGCCGAATGCCGACACGATCGGATCGGCGGCTCCCGCACTCCCGCCGACGACCGGGTCCGCACGCCGCCGCGTCGTCCTGGACTGACCGAACCCCACGCACCAACCGGGAGGCGCAATGCCCAACCAGATTTCGACCGCAGACGTCATCACTCGCTACTTGAAGGCGCGTGTACCCCTGA
>JAAZAD010000151.1 GCA_012514505.1 Rhodococcus sp. (in: high G+C Gram-positive bacteria)
AGTTGTTGTTCGAGCTTTATGACAACGAGGTCGAGTACACCCAGGATCTCTACGACGGGGTGGGCCTGACCGAGGACGTCAAGAAGTTCCTGCGCTACAACGCCAACAAGGCGCTGATGAACCTGGGCTACGAGGCGCTGTTCCCGCGCGACGAGACCGACGTCAACCCGGCGATCCTGTCGGCGTTGAGCCCCAACGCCGACGAGAACCACGACTTCTTCTCCGGTTCGGGGTCCAGCTACGTCATCGGCAAGGCCGTCAACACCGAAGACGAGGACTGGGAGTTCTGACCCCAGCATGCGCGCCGAGACCGCTTCGTAGCGTGGACCTTCGGAGGGTCACCGGACGTGACACGCGGCCAGTGACGCCGCCGCGATGATCGCCACACCGTCGGTGCACATCCGGATCCGCAGCTGCTCGATCGTCGACCTCAGCAACCGTGATACGTGCACCTGTGAGACGCCAAGACACTGGGCGATGTCGCGCTGCTTGAGGCAGTCGTAGAACCGCATCCGCAGAACGGCACGCTCTCGATCGGGAAGCTCGCGCACCAGCTCGGCCAGGACCGTGAGGTCTTCGACGCGAGCGAAGCCGGCATCTTCGACACCCTGAACCGAGCTTCGCAGCCGGGGGCGGCCGTCCTCGGTGGGCAGGTCCTCGTTGATGGACAGTGGTCGATAGGCCCGCCGCGCTTCCTCGCTTTGGCGGATCTCGTCGGGTGTGACACCGAGTTCACTGGCCAGGTCCTGCACGGTCGGCATGCGACCGTTGCGCTGCGCCAGATCATCGACGGCTGCACGGACGGCAAGCGTCGACTCCTGGTAGCGGCGTGGCACATGCACACCCCAGGTGTTGTCGCGGAAGTGTCTGCGGATCTCCCCGAGCACTGTGGGCACCGCGAAGGATACGAAGCGGCCCTTGTTGCGGTCGTACCGGTGAACGGCCTTCACCAGCGCCAGCCGCGCCACTTGAAGCAGATCCTCCCGGGATTCGCCGCGGTTGACGAACCGGTAGGCGATGTGGTCTGCCAGTGGCAGGGCCTTCTCGATGATCTTTCGGCGCCAGTAGCTCCTGTCGTCTTCGGTCTGCGCCTCTTCCAGATGCGCGTACAACCCCTCGACCTCGATGTAGTCATCGGTCTCGTCGGGCGGGGCGGCAGCGTGGCCAACGGATGACTCGATCGTGGTCATGAGGCCGACAACCTCCCGGCCGGGAGGCTCATAAGTCGATTCACTTCGTATCCTCACATCGCTCTTGTCCGGCCCGAACAGGGCGGTACAGACCGGTCTGTACCGTGGTTAGCCGGACAGCGGGCGTCCAAACCGATACAACCCAAGAACTTGCTGATGGTTCCGCCCGGCGCGAGCGATATTCGAGGCGACGGCGGACGCTAACGCAGCGCGGCCGCCAGCGCCTGCACTGTATGGACGGCCCGGCGGCCGGACAACTGAGCGATCTGCGTACGGCAACTGAACCCGTCGGCCAGTACGAGCGTGTCCGCGCCGGCGCCCCGCACGGCGGGCAGCAGTTTGTATTCGGCGCAGGCGACGGACACGTCGTAATGGCCGCGTTCGAACCCGAAATTTCCGGCTAGCCCGCAACATCCGGCGTCGAGCACCCGCGCGGACACCCCGGCGGACTCCAGCAGGTCTTTCTCGTCGGTGTAGTGCAGGACCGCGTGCTGATGGCAGTGCGGCTGAACGATGGCCTCCGCCGGATGCTGCGGCGGTGACCACTCCGGTGCCAGCTTGGCCAACGCCTCACCGATCGTGTAGGTCTGGTGGGCCAGCCGGTGGGCATCCTCGTCCCCGTACAGCAGGTTGGTCAGGTCCGAACGGAACACCGCGGCACAGCTGGGCTCCAGCACAACCACCGGGGTGCCCGACCGCAGCGCAGGGCGCAGGATCCTCAGCGTCCGGTGCAGCACCTTCTTGGCGACACCGAGCTGGCCGGTCGAGATCCACGTCAGGCCACAGCACACCGCAGGTTTGGGCACCTCGACCTCGAAGCCCGCGGCCGCCAGCACGGTCACCGCGTCACGGGCGATGTGGGTGTCGAAATTGTTGGTGAAGGTGTCGGGCCACAGCACGACCTTTCCCCGCCGCGCCGACGTCGACTTCGGTTGGCTGCTGTGGAACTCGGACGAGAACCGCTGGGACGCCAACGTCGGGATGTCGCGCTGCTCGGCGATCCCGCCCACTTTCTTCAGCAGCGTGGAAACCCCCGCGGTGTGCGCCGCGGCGTTCAGCGGCCCTGGCATCACCGCGGCCACGCGCGCCAACAACGGCAGCCAGCCCATCGAGTAGTGCGCCATCGGCCGCAGCAGGTGCCGGTAGTGATGGTGCAGGAACTCGGCTTTATAGGTGGCCATGTCCACGTTGACGGGGCAATCGCTCAGACAGCCCTTGCAGGCCAGGCACAGATCCAACGCGTCCCGTACCTCGGTGGATCGCCAGCCGTCGGTGATGACCTCGCCTTGCAGCATTTCGAACAACAAGCGGGACCGGCCGCGCGTGGAGTGCTCCTCCTCACCGGTGGCGCGGTAGCTGGGACACATGACCCCGTCCTCCTCGCCCCGGCACTTCCCAACGCCGACACAACGATTGGCCGCCTTGCTGAACCGGTGCTTCTCCTCGGGGTAGGAAAACGCGGTCCTGGGCTCCAACGGCAGATACGACGTGCCGAGGCGGAGATTGTCGGTGACTCGGAACGGGTGGACCACCTTGCCCGGATTCATCCGGTTGCCGGGGTCGAACAACGCCTTGGTCTCCTCGAAGGCGCGAACCACCCTCTCGCCGAACATGATCGGAAGAAACTCCGCCCGAGACTGGCCGTCGCCGTGCTCACCGGACAGTGACCCGCCGTAGTCGACCACGAGTCGCGCGGCGTCCTCGACGAAGTGCCGATAGCGGTCGATGCCCTCGGCGGTGCGCAGGTCGAACGGAATGCGGGTATGCACACAGCCCTGGCCGAAGTGGCCGTACAGCGACGCGGAACCGTAGCCGTAATGTTCCAGCAGCTTGTGGAAGTCACGCAGATAGTCGCCGAGCCGATCCGGTGGTACGGCGGCGTCCTCCCACCCTTCGTGGGTGTCCGGGCCATCCGGCGGATACGCGGTGGCGCCGAGACCGGCTTCGCGGGCGGCCCAGACCTCGTTCTTGCGGACCGGGTCGTCGAACACTTTGGAAGAGATCGACGCGGTCTTCTCCAGATGCCGGATCATCTCCTGGGCTTTGCGGTCGGCATCGTCCTGGTCGTCGCCGTTGATCTGGATCATCAACCACGCGTTACCTTCAGGGAGATCGCGTAGCGCCTTCTCGGCGAGCCGTCGGCTGTGTTCGAGCGAGATCAGCCGGTCATCGATGCCCTCGAGGGCCGCCGGTTGGTGTTCGAGCACGGCGGGCACCGCGTCGGCCGCGGCGGCGATGTCATCGAAGCCCAGAATCGCAAGGGTGCTCGCGGCGGGAACGGGTACCAGATCCACTTCGGCGCGAAGCACGGTCACAAGGGTGCTCTCGCTGCCCACCAACGCCTTGGCGAGATGAAAACCGTTCTCCGGCAACAGCGAATCCAAGTTGTATCCGGACACCCGGCGGGGAATGTGCGGGTAGTTGGTGCGGATGTCGTCTGCGTAGCGGGCGACGATGTCGCGCAGGCCGCGGTAGATCGCGGCCCGTCGGCCGCCCTCGGACTCGATCCGGCCCAGTTCGGCGTCGTCGGCCGCACCGACCCACAGACGCAGACCGTCGTAGGTGAGGATCTCCAGTCGCCGGATGGAATCGACCATTTTCCCGTAGGCCTGCGCCGTCGATCCACATGAGTTGTTGCCGATCATCCCGCCGATCGTGCAGCTGACATGGGTCGAGGGTTTCGGGCCCACCATCAGGCCGTGCGGCTTCAACTGGCCGTTCATCTGGTCTAGCTTGATGCCCGGTTCGACGATCGCGGTGGCCGCCTCGGTGTCGACCGAGACGATCCGCGTGCAGTACTTGCTCCAGTCGAGAACGACCGCGGCATTGCAGCACTGGCCGGCCAGGCTGGTTCCGCCACCACGGGACAGCACGGGAACGTCGTACTCGCGACACACCGCGACGGCTTCCTCGGCGCCCTCCGGTGTGGCGGGCACCACCACGCCGATCGGGATCTGACGGTAGTTGGACGCATCGGTTGAATACGCGGCGCGTGAACCGGGGTCGAACCGCACCTCTCCGCACACCCGCTTCGCCAGGTCGTTGGACAACGACTCGAACAGGGTCGGTGTGTGGCCGTGCGGCCGTTGCAGTGAAGTCACCTGAATTCCTTTGGCAATCAGTGGGTTCGGAACTGCTCGACGGCGGGGACACGGAGCTCGAGGCCGTGTCCCGGCGCCTCGGTGTCGGGGCGTAACGCGCCGCCGACGGGATCGCGCGCTCCTTCGAAGATCATTTGTTCGATCCGGACGTGGTCGTGAAACCATTCCAGATGACGAAGGTTCGGCGTGGCCGCGGCAACGTGCATGTGCAGATACGGGGCGCAATGTCCGGACACTTCGAGCCCGTACGCCGCCGCCACCGCGGCGGCCCGCAGCCATTCGGTCAGCCCACCGCACCGCGTCGCGTCGATCTGCAGGCAGTCCACCGCCCGCGCCTCGCACATGCGACGGAAGTAATACAGGTCGTAGCCGTACTCGCCGGCGGCCACATCCGCATCGACGGCGTCGCGCACGGCGCGCAAACCGTCGAGGTCGTCGGAGGACACCGGCTCCTCAAACCAGCGCACGTCGAACTCCGCGGCCGCACGCATCACCCGGACGGCCTGTTTACGTCCGTATCCGCCGTTGGCGTCGACGTAGAGTTCTGTGGCATCGCCCACCGTCTCGCGCGCCATGCCCATCCCGGCCAGGTCCCGTTCCGTGCGCCTGCCCCACGATTCGCCGATCTTGATTTTTACGCGGGGTATGCCGAGC
>JAAZAD010000152.1 GCA_012514505.1 Rhodococcus sp. (in: high G+C Gram-positive bacteria)
CCGAGTCCGAGTGCCGTTGCGGCACCGACACCGACCAAAGCGGCACTGCGCCGCGCCGACGGACGCTCGTGGACCTGCACTCGTGGCGAGATGATCGCCGGGTCCGGGGGCGGCACGAAGGCGAGCGCCATGCTCTCCTCGGTCGTGGCCGCCCACGCCGTCGCGAACAACAGCATCCTGCACGAGGTGAAGATGAAGACCAGTAGACCAATGATCGGACCGAACGCGGCACCGGCAGGACCACTGGTCACCGCCTCCAGGTAGATCGCGGCGACCTGTTTGAAGATCTCGAAGACGACTGCTCCGAGCAGACCCGCTTTGGCCGCACTCTTGAAGGCAACAGGTTCGCGCGGAAGTCTCGAGATGATCCATGTGAAGATCGCCCAGGTGGCGCCCACCGCGAGCAACAACGACACCACCCGCAGCACGATGCTGATTCCCGGTATCTCATCGAGGTGCAGCAAGTCCACGATCCAATTCATGATCGGGCCGCTGCTCAGCGCCGAGACACCGATGGACACGACGATCGCCAGACCGAGCCCGATGAGGTTCAATCCGTCGCCGAGCTTGGTCTTGACGAATCCGTCCGATTCACGCTGGCGCTCCCACATCGCGGTGAGGCCGTCGCGGAGCTTCGCCATCCACCCGAGTCCGGCATAGGCGGCACCCAACAGACCGAGAACACCGACTGCCGAGCGGGAGGCGATCGCAGAGTCGATCGTCTCGTTCAGAGTTTCACCCAGCCCGCCCGGGGCGCCTTCGGCGACACTGTCCTGAAGTTCCTTCAGCAGGTCAGGGTTACCGGCGAGGACGAAACCGGCGATGGCAAACGCCACCATGAGGATCGGAACCAGCGCCAGGACGCTGAAGTAGGTGATACCGCCCGCGTAGTAGTCACCCATTTGTTCCTGATATCGCTTGGCGGCACGCACCAAGTGATCCAGCCACGGGCGGGCCGCCCGCTGACGCTCGAGAAAGCTCGGGCCGTCGGCCATGGATGCTTCACCCCTTCGAAGTCAGGAATCCAACCTTGTCGTACACGGTGGCAAGTGTCTGCGACGACACTTCCCGAGCCCGGAGCGCGCCGTTGGCGATGATCCGGTCCAGTTCTGCCTCGTCGGCAAGGAACTCGTTCACATGTTGCTGCAAAGGGGTCACGAAATCGGCCAAGACCTCGGCCGTGTCGGATTTCAGATCGCCGTATCCCTTGCCTTCGTATCCGGACACCAGTTCGTCGACGGGGTTTCCGGACAAGGCAGACTGGATGGTCAGGAGGTTGCTGACGCCCGGCTTGTTCTCGGGGTCGTAGCGAATTTCGCGCTCGTTGTCGGTGACCGCGGACTTGATCTTCTTTGCCGACACCTTGGCATCGTCGAGAAGATTGATCAGGCCGGCCGGACTCGGACCGGACTTGCTCATCTTCGACGTCGGGTCCTGAAGGTCGTAGATCTTCGACGTCCCCTTGATGATCTGGGCTTCCGGCACCACGAACGCCTTGCCGAACCGGGAGTTGAAGCGGCCTGCGAGATCGCGGGCAAGTTCGAGATGCTGCCGCTGGTCCTCGCCCACGGGCACGCGCTGCGGACGGTAGAGGAGGATGTCCGCAGCCATCAGGACCGGATAGGTGAACAGGCCGACGCTGGCGTTGTCGCTGCCCTGTTTCGCAGACTTGTCCTTGAACTGCGTCATCCGGCCGGCCTCGCCGAAACCGGTGATGCAGTTCAGCACCCAGGCCAGCTGCGCGTGCTCCGGTACCTGACTCTGCACGAACAGGGTGGCCCGGTCGGGGTCGATACCCAGAGCCAACAACTGGGCGACGGCAATCTTCGTGCGACGACGTAGCTCCTTGGGGTCCTGGGCGACCGTGATCGCGTGCAGGTCCGGGATGAAGTAGAAGGCGTCGAAGTCGTCCTGCAGCGGGATCCACTGTTGCAATGCCCCGAGCAGGTTGCCGAGGTGGAACGAGTCGGCTGTGGGCTGGATGCCGGACAGTACCCGAGGCTTGGCGGTGGGTTTCGTTTGTGCAGGAGACGACATGGTTACCGATCATTTCATGCCGACCGAAGGCCCACCGAGGCACTACCGGATGACGGTTCGGTCAGCGGTACTGCACCGTGACCGGAGCGTGGTCGGACCACCTCTGGTCGTACGCTTCCGCGCGCTCGACGACGGCCTGCTTCGCCCGGGCCGCCAACCGTGCGGTGGCCAAGTGGTAGTCGATCCGCCACCCGGAATCGTTGTCGAACGCCTTACCGCGATAGGACCACCACGAGTAAGGTCCCGGAACGTCCGGATGAAGCTCGCGGACCACATCGACCCACCGCGGTTCGCCGGTCAGCAGGTTTCCGAACCATTCCCGCTCGTTCGGCAGGAATCCGGACGACTTCTTGTTGGACTTGAACGCCTTCAGGTCGTTCTCGGTGTGCGCGATGTTCCAGTCCCCACACACCACCACGTCGCGATCGTCGGCGGTCGCTCCCGAGGACAGTTCACCTAGGTGTGCGGCGAAGGAGGTCATGAATCGCTCCTTCTCCTCCTGCTTCGGCGACTGCGCCTCTCCGGAAGGCAGGTAGAGGCTGGCGACGGTCAGTTCACCGAAATCCGCCTCGATGTACCGGCCCGCGTCGGCGAACTCGTCGTCACCGTGGCCGATACGGACTGCATCCGGCCGCTTGCGCGACAGAATCGCCACCCCGTTGCGTCCCTTGGTGCCCGGTTCGGCCGACGCCAGATGCCAGTCCTGCTCGAGCGCCGGCGCCAGTGCGTCCTGGAGTTGCTTGTCCGAGGCGCGAGTCTCCTGCAGACAGACCACGTCCGCCGAGGAGTTCTCGAGCCATTCGGTCATGCCTTTGCGTACCGCTGCGCGCACGCCGTTGACGTTGACGGTGGTGATGATGTGAGACACGACGAGCACCGTAGCCGACGGCGCCGACATCTCTCTGTGCGCGGCCGCCGTCCCGAACTTCACCGGTGCAGCGGAGGCCGCCTGCACCGAATCCCGTTCCCGCCGCGACGACCTTCTCTGGCACGAGGGTCGGTCAGCGAATCCCCCTGCGCTCCAGCAACACTGCGAATCCGAGGACGACAAGTCCCGCGACGGCGAGGATCGCACCCATCGCAGCGGGCGCCGTATATCCGTAACCAGCTGCAATGACGACACCTCCGATCCAGGCACCGAATGCGTTCGCGATGTTGAGCGCCGCATGGTTGAGGGATGCCGCAAGCGTTTGCGCGTCGGCCGCCACATCCATCAGCCGAGTCTGCAGGGCCGGGACCATCGACGACCCGGCAGCGCCGATCGCGAACACGAGTACCAGCGCAGTAACCACATTGTGGGACGCGACGACGAACGCGGCGAGCACCACGACCAACGTGGTCATCGACGCGAACAATCCGGGCATGAGTGCGCGGTCCGCGAGCCAACCGCCGACGAAGTTGCCGACCACCATGCCGATTCCGTAGATCATCAACGCGACCGGCACCAGCGACCGGGACAGCCCGGACACGTCCGTCAGAGTTGTGCTGATGTACGTGTAGACGGCGAACATGCCGCCGAACCCGACCATGCCGACGACGAGGGTCATCCACACCTGTGGCCGCCGCAGCGCCCCCAATTCGGTGAGTGGATTGGTGACCCGCATCGCACCGAGTTCGGGCACCCATCGCCAGATTGCGGCAACGGTGGCGACCCCGATCACGGCGACCAGCGTGAAGGCGCTGCGCCAACCGAGGTGTTGTCCGAGCGCCGACGCCACCGGGACGCCGATCACGTTGGCAACGGACAGACCCATCATGACCATGGCAACCGCTTTGGCACGTTGCCCGGGTGCTGCGAGGTGTGCCGCCACCAGAGACGCGACACCGAAGTAGGCGCCGTGCGGAAGGCCGGCCACGAACCGCGCGACCATCAGCGTTTCGTAGTTGGGCGCGAACACCGACGCCGCGTTGCCCACGGTGAAGGCGGCCATCAGGGCGAGCAACAGGTGCTTACGCGGGACTCTCGCCGTCAGCGCCGCGATCAGCGGTGCACCCACGACCACGCCGAGTGCATACGCAGAGATCACGTGACCGGCGGTGGGCTCGGAGATGTTCAGCCCCGCCGCCATCTCGGGGAGCAGACCCATCGCCACGAATTCGGTGGTGCCGATCCCGAATCCGCCCAGAGCCAGGGCAATCATCGCCACACGCCGCCTCGACGAATGGTGCGAGGCCTCCGTGGACCGCTGCGCGGTTGCAGTCGCTGTCGGTGCAGAAATGGTCAACAGGGTTCTCACGATCGATCGGGAAAGGCCGGCCGGGAAGGTTCGAGCGCCGCCGGAACTACGAACAGTCCATTGTCGTCGCCGCATTCCCGGATCGCGCGCCTGATGACAGTGAGCCTTCTCACGAGCAGAATCGAGTCATGGCAGTGCTGATGCAGAACTACCTGTCGATGGTCGCCGACCGACTCCGCTACCAGCCGACACCGAAACGGGTGCGGGCCGACTCGGACGGCACCACCGTGGCCGACTCGACGGGCGCGATCCTCGTCTGGCAGCCGGGCAGCCCGGTGCCCGAGTATGCGTTTCCGATCGACGACGTCCAGCTTTCCCGGATCGGCGACCTCGCCACGACGGTGGCCGACGAGGACCTGGCCGGGTTCGTGATTCTCGATGCGGCTGCGTTCACGTGGCGCGAGGAGGACGACGAGGTCATCGGACATCCGCGAGACCCGTTTCACCGGGTCGATGTCGTCCACAGCGCCCGCCGAGTCACGCTCCGCTCCGGCGAGACAGTGGTGGCCGATTCACACAGGTCCGAGATGCTGTTCGAGACCGGGTTCGCGGGGCCGCGTCACTACCTGCCTCGCGGTGACGTGGCCGTGGAGCTCCGACCGAGTGACACGCGGACGGTGTGTCCGTACAAGGGTGAGGCCACGTACTGGTCGGCGGTGATCGGAGATCACGTGCTCACCGATATCGCGTGGAGCTACGAGCACCCGCTCCCGGAGGCCGTGCGGATCCGAAGCTTGCTCGCGTTCCACGACGAGCGATTGGGCTGACGCCCTGTGAGCGGGTAAGGAGTCTCTGGACTCGCTAACCACTCACAGGGCACGGAGCGCCCTACTTGCTGGCGATCGCCTTCTGGAGGTTGATGTCCAGGGCGCCGAGGAATTCCTCGGTGGTCAGGTAGCCCTGGTCGCCTCCGACGAGCATGGCGAGGTTCTTGGTCATCTGGCCGCCCTCGACGGTCTTGATGACGACGTCCTCGAGCTGCTGGGCGAAGTCGATGACAGCAGGCGTGTTGTCCAACTTGCCGCGGTGCTCGAGTCCGCGTGTCCACGCGAAGATCGAGGCGATCGGGTTGGTGGACGTGGGCTTGCCCTGCTGGTGCTGACGGAAGTGACGCGTGACGGTGCCATGCGCGGCCTCCGCCTCGCAGGTCTTTCCGTCCGGAGTCAGCAGCACCGAGGTCATGAGGCCCAGCGAACCGAAGCCCTGCGCGACCGTGTCCGACTGCACGTCACCGTCGTAGTTCTTGCAGGCCCACACGTAGCCGCCCTCCCACTTGAGCGCGGCGGCCACCATGTCGTCGATCAGCCGGTGCTCGTAGGTGAGGCCGGCGGCCTCGAACTTCTCCTTGAA